>JAQYVK010000245.1 GCA_030145585.1 Desulfatiglandales bacterium
CTGCTTGATCTTTACCTCTTCCAGGGGTTGACCTGGGGGAAGATCAAGAAAAACGCCATAATATTTATTATCCTCCTTCTGGTTTTACTGATCCTGGCCCTATCCCTGTATGGTCCCTCCATTTTGGATCTGACACGATTCCTCAAGCCCTATGCATATAGGGGTTTTACTTTGGGTGAAAGGTTATTAACTGAATCCCGTGTCATTTTGTTCTATGTCTCCCTTCTCCTGTACCCAATGCCGTCCAGGTTGTCACTTTCCCATGACATACCTGTGTCCCATAGCCTGATTGACCCTCCCACAACTATTTTCGCCATTATCATTCTCTTTGTTTCTGTTGCCTTAATCGTCATAAAGTCCAGGAAATGGCCATTCATCTCATATTGTGGGCTGTTCTTCCTACTCAACCATGTCATAGAATCCTCCATTTACCCCTTGGAATTGAGTTTTGAACACCGCAACTATCTGCCTTCGATGCTTTTCTTTGCCCCCTTAGCTATTTTGGCTATAAAGTCTCTATATTTTTTTTCTTACAGGAGAATTATGCAATTCATCCTTTCTGCTTTTATTATCTTGCTCATGATCAGTTGGGGCAATGGAACCTATTTGCGGAACATCGTCTGGAAAACTGGTGAGAGTCTCTGGCTGGATGTGGTTGAAGAAAACCCGGCATCACCGAGGGCCCACCACAACCTGGGCATATATTATGGTGAGAAAGGGGACATAAAAAAACAAATAGAGGAATATCAAACCGCCTTAAGTTTGAAGAAGGATTCCCATTCCATTGTCAAACCCCTAATCCACCACAGTCTCGGGCTGGTTTATTTAAAAACCGGAGATACAAAAAAGGCTCAATATCATCTTTTAAAAGCCGTGGAGTTGGATCCGGCCCTATTTGAGGCCTACACGAGCCTCGGAGCCGTCTTTATGGGGGAAGAAGATTATGATAGGGCCCATTTCTATTTCAATAAATCCCTGGCCCATAATCAAAGGGAATATCGGGCTTACAACAATCTTGGCCACATTTACCTAAAAAAAGGGGATGCCGAAAAGGCGATTCTATTCTTCATGAAGGCCTTGAGCATAGAAAAGGACTTCAAATCGGCCCTCAGGGGACTGGGTGTCTCTTATAAACGAAAGAAAGAATATGAGAGGGCCAAAGATTATTTTGAGAGGGCCCTGGCTCTGAATCGAAAAAACATCCTGACCCGCTTGTATCTGCTGGAGATATTCTCGATTCTTGGAGATCATGAAAGGATAAAGGCATTTCTATCTGAGACTTTGGATATCATACCTCCTGAAAAAATGCGAGCCTACATAGATGAGATACGCAGAGGTCCTTTTCCTTATGAAGAACCGCCTGATCTCAAAATTATCCTTCCGGTTCTCGGAGAAGCTTATTAGGAATAGGCGCTCTCGTCATAGGTTATGGGCGCCATGTTTTGGATGAGACAATAAGTTATGGAAAACTTTCTTTTTTCTTCATAAAAAAAGTGAACCGGCTTGAAGCCGGCTCACTTTTATCCCTGCAACGAAAATTCCTTGTTAATTACCGATGGTCCCACCAGGTCCTTCTAAGGTATACGTAGCTGTGCCGCTCGGGTGGTTAGATATCATGGTATAAGCCTGGTTGTTTGCGCCGGACGAGATGGTTAAATTAACATTTTTTGATGTGTACAGACCGTATGTCGTTCCAATGAGTGTCTGTAACGCATCGGTATATGTATCTTCGTCCACGAAATAGGCTTCCTGTGCTGTGGCCGCGTTTCTCAAGTCTGCCTGGGCAGCAGAGTTGTAAGACCTTGCCCTATATGCTGAGAACTGCGGGATAGCGATCGCTGCCAAGATACCGATAATGGCGATAACGATCATCAATTCGATCAGGGTGAAACCTCTTTCATCCCTTTTTTTTAATTTTGTTAACATTTTTTTTCCCCCTTGTTTTTCCTTTGCCTTTTTTTATATTTTTACACCGTTTATGATCAATATTTAAATAAACCCCAAACGAAATCTTCACCTCCTTCCTGTTAATCGGTTATATTATCTACTTTTTATTCCCGCATGTCTTATCATTTGCGGGATCTTCATGCGATATTGACCTGATTCTTATTCAAATATTGTGCCATAAATACAGCTTTGTCATATTTTATAATATTATCAATTACTTATGGATATATCCGAATATTGAATTTTCAGACTCAACGAAGATCTCCCCTTTTCGGTCAGGAATATGACCCATATTTAACATTTTTTGTCCAATCCCTGACGTTTTTTGAAAAAAATGAGAACAGCTCGGACGCTCAATAAAATGAAACCATATAATTAGTAAAACAGGAGATTAAATCTGCTTAGGGCACCCCTATTTTCCTCGTCCATGAAGAAAGGTGACACTTTAAAGAGAATCGCATCCAAAAAGATACATATTTTTATGATGTTGCAGCCGGCATCCAGCATGGGAGCCTCTTTTCACATGAGGATGGTTGATATTTCGCCGGAGGATTTCGTGAGTACGATGACGGCCGTCTGTACAGCGACGGCTATGAAAAAAAATGGTGTGATCCCCCGGAGAAGACTTAATCCGGCGAAATGTGAATGCCCAATTTATCCAGCCTGTACCTCAAAGATCGCATGCTGATCCCTAAGAGTTTCGCCGCTCTCTGCTTTGAACCATGGGCCATGTCCATGGCCTTTATGATGTAATCTTTTTCAACTTCCGCCATCGCCTTGTCGATATCCATGCCGTCGGTCTTCAGATCTCTATGACGTCTATTTTCCCTGACGCGTTCCCTCTGAAAATTGGCAAGGGAGAGGCTATTGGGTAGTACGATATTGGAGGTCTCGAGGGCTACACTGCGCTCAATGATATTTTCAAGTTCTCTAACATTGCCCGGAAACTTATAATATCGAAGGATATCCATAGCATATGCTGAAATCTTCTTAACATCTTTCCCGAGTTCAGCGGAATATTTCTCAAGAAAGAATTGCGAGAGAAGAGGCAGGTCCCCATCTCTTTCCCTCAGAGGAGGCATGGAAATCTGTATAACATTCAGCCTAAAGAAAAGATCCTCTCTAAACTTTTCTTCAATGACTTCACCTTCCAGATCTTTGTTCGTGGCCGAAACAAATCTAACATCAACCGTTTTTTCTTCAGTTCCCCCCACGACAGTGAACGTGCGCTCCTGAATGACCCTCAGCAGTTTTACTTGTATCGTGGGAGGCAGTTCGCCCACCTCATCAAAGAATACCGTTCCACCATCCGCAGCGTCAAACAAGCCCTCTTTATCTGTTATGGCTCCGGTAAATGCACCCTTTTTATATCCAAACAATTCACTTTCAATGAGATTTTCCGGAATTCCCGCACAGTTAATAACCACAAATGGTTTCTCGCTTCGGGGACTCTGCCGATGAATGGCCCTTGCCACCAATTCTTTACCCGTCCCACTTTCCCCGGAAATGAGAATATTGGTCTTGGTCTGGGAGACCCTTTCAATCAGGTCATAGACCTTTTTTATCTGTGCGCTCTCACCAATCAGGTAATCAAAATGAAATTCGAATTTTAAATGATCTTCTCTCTCCCCTGCCGGTGTCGATCTCTTTGAACGAAGGGCACTTTTAACAATCTTTTTCATATCCTTGACCTTAAATGGTTTGGGTATGTAATCGTATGCCCCTTCTTGCATCGCCTCTACGGCTGTCTCGGCGGTGGCGAAAGCTGAAATCATCACAACGATCGAGTTCGGGCTTACCTCCTTTGCCCTTTTAAGCACATCAATACCATCCGTATCTTTCATCTTGATATCGGTTATCAGGAGATCAAATTCTTGATTGGCCAAGAGTTCACAGGCCTCTTCACCACTGTTTGCTAGCGTGACCTGATACCCTTCTTTTGTGAGAAAAATCTCGAGGAACTCTCTCATGCTCCTCTCATCATCTACAACCAAGATGGAATCTTTAGGTCTCTCGGACAATTTTTCCTCCAAAATAAAAAAGCCCCCTTATCCGCACACAGACAAGGAGGTTTTCATTTTCACAATTTTGCTTCCTGTTAGCTATCATCTTCCTGATCAGGTTTTCCCTTTTCCTTTGACTTACTCTCTTTCTTAGCTTTTGGTTTGGATGAAGTGGCCTCTGTTTTTTTCTCTTTCTCAGCTTTCGGTTCAGCTGAGGTGGTCTCAGGTTTTTTCTCTTCCTTGACTTTCGGTTTGGATGAGGTGATCTTTGTTTTTTCCTCTTTTTTTGCTTTCGGTTTGGCTGAGCCTGCCTTCGCTTTCTTCTTGCCCTTTTTCTTCCCTTCTTCTTCTGGTAGCAGCTGAATCACAGAAATTGGGGCCCCATCTCCCTTTCGGTTTGTCTTTTTAATAATCCTCACATACCCACCCTGTCGATCAGCATATCGATCCTTTAACTCATCGAATAACCTATGGGTAGTTGCTTTATCTTTCATATAGGTGAGCGCCTGACGCCTTGCATGTAGGTCTCCCCTTTTAGCCAGCGTTATCATTTTCTCTGCCGTCTGCCTTAGCTCTTTGGCTTTCGCATCAGTTGTCTCTAATTGTTCATATTTAAAAAGCGAAGTGACCATGTTCCTGAACATGGCCTTGCGGTGACTCGAATTGCGCCCCAGCTTTTTTCCAGCCTTTTGATGCCTCATTTAATCCTCTTCGTTTCCTTCCTCACCTTGATCATTCTTTACTTCCCCAGGGAAATTATCCACTTTTATGCCTAAGGAGAGTCCCATTTCTTCCAAAATCGCCTTTATTTCATTCAATGATTTCCTTCCAAAGTTCTTTGTTTTTAACATCTCGGATTCTGTCCTTTGAACCAATTCGCCGATAAGGGATATATTGGCATTTTTCAAACAATTGGCTGAACGAACCGACAACTCAAGCTCAGACACTGGTCTGAAAAGATTTTCATTTAATTTTTCTTCTTCTTCCACTTCTATCTCTTCCATTGGTTCAGGTTCTTCTTCAAAATTAATGAAGGGGGTCATCTGTTCCTTGAGTATCTTGGCGGAAAATGCGATGGCATCTTCAGGGTTGACGCTTCCATCGGTCCAGATCTCCATGGTAAGTTTATCATAGTCCGTAATCTGCCCAACTCTGGCGTTGGCTACCACATAATTTATTTTTTGAATAGGAGAAAAAATCGCATCTATGGGGATCACACCGATCGTTTGATTCTTGCTGTCCACCTTCTCCGCTGTTACATAGCCTTTCCCCATTTTTACGACCATTTCCATATCTAATGTTGCTTCCTTGTTTAGGGTCGCAATTTTCTTATCAGGGTTTAGTATCTCAACCTTGCCATCCGAATTAATATCTCCGGCCGTCACGACACCCACGCAATCTCGTGACAGGTGAATCTCGGCCTCTTCCACATCAATCAACTTCAGCTTTACTTCTTTTAGATTCAAAATGATATCGGTGACATCCTCCAAAACCCCAGAGATTGTCGAAAATTCGTGAACCACATTCTTAAACTTTACCGAAACGATGGCGGCCCCCTGTAAAGAAGACAGCAATGTTCGCCTCAATGCGTTTCCAATGGTAATTCCAAACCCTCTCTCTAATGGCTCACATACGAATTTTCCGTAAAAACCTGTATGAGAATCCTCCCCGACCGCGATGCTTGTCGGCTTGATTAATTCTCGCCAATTTTTTGCTTTTAGATCTGCCAAAAAATATCCCTCCAATTTTTTGATGTTCTCGACCATGACATTTGTTGATTATAGACAGGGCATCCCTGTCCCACCGTTCATCACATGGCGATGATTATGGTAGGAGTCAGGTTCATGTAAATGGCGTCATAGGCTACTTTCATTTGGTTTTACTTTGAGTACAATTCAATAATGAGTTGTTCCTGAATAGGCATGGTTAGATCTTCACGATTAGGAAAGGCCAAAAGTTTACCCTTAAAATTTCCCTTCTCAAGCTCTATCCAAATAGGAATACCCCTTCTGATAACCGTCTCCATAGCTCCAGAAATCGACGTAGCTTCTCGGCTCCCTTGCTTCACCTCCACGGTATCTCCAACCTTTACTTGGTAAGAAGGAATATTGACTCTCTTGTTGTTGATTAAAAAATGATTGTGTCTTATGAGTTGCCTAGCCTGATTCCGGGAGTTTGCAAAACCCATCCTATAGATAGTATTGTCGAACCGACATTCGAGAAGGAGCAACAAATTCGTTCCGGTAATCCCCTTTTGCTTTTCGGCATGATAATAATATTTTCTAAACTGTCGCTCTAAGACCCCATAAATCCTCTTGACCTTCTGTTTTTCCCTTAATTGCAGTTGATAATCAGAGAATTTTCCCCCGCGTCTTTGACCATGCTGTCCGGGGGCATAGGGTCTCCGCTCAAAGGCGCATTTATCCCCGTAACATCGGTCTCCTTTTAAAAATAATTTCAGATTCTCCCGCCGGCACAGTCTACATGATGCACCAGTATATCTAGCCAAAATGGTTCCTCCTCATTCTGTTATTCGTTATTCACTACTTGGGAACAGGATGGATTATCGAAATCCAGGTCTATACCCTCCTCCTCTTAGGGGGGCGACACCCGTTGTGGGGTATGGGTGTTACATCCCTGATCATATTGACGGAGAAACCCGTAACCTGCAGCGCTCTTAGAGCCGCTTCCCTGCCGACACCAGGCCCTTTTACCCTCACTTCGGCTGTTCTCATACCCTGTTCCATGGCTTGTTTGAGAGCATCCTGGGCGGCCAATTGAGCAGCAAAAGGGGTACTTTTCCGCGACCCTTTAAATCCCTGTCTCCCTGCACTAGAACTGGCTATAACATTTCCGTCATTATCTGTAATGGTGATGATCGTGTTATTAAAAGTCGAGTGGATATGGATAATACCTGTTGGGACGTTCCTTTTTTCTTTTTTAGACTTGCTTCCCTTTTTCCCCTTTTTTTCCATTGTTTTTCCTTATAATATTATTTTTTTCGCTTACCCATTACAGATCTGCGAGGCCCTTTTCTGGTTCTCGCATTGGTACTTGTCCTTTGTCCCCTTGCGGGAAGTCCCTTCCGGTGCCTTAATCCACGGTAAGCTCCGAGATCCATCAACCTCTTAATATTCATGGAGACATCACGCCTGAGATCACCTTCGACCTTATACTTTTCATCGATAATCTTTCTTATACCGGCTATCTGCCCTTCTACGAGATCATCTGATTTAAGGTTCCGGTCCACTTCTGCTTCGTCCAAGATCCTTTGAGAAGTGCTCCTGCCTATCCCATAAATATAAGTTAGCGCAATTTCGATCCTTTTCCCTTTAGGTAGATCGACACCTGCTATTCTCGCCAACCTCTAACTCCTTTCAAATGTTCTTTGTCATCGGTGGATCCCCGGCATTAAATGATAAACAGGGATGAGAAATGATCCATAAAACACGATATCCTGAACAAGTTAACCCTGTCGTTGTTTGTGACGGGGATTGTCGCATATAACGCGTACTTTTCCCTTACGTTTTACAATCTTACATTTATTACAGATTCTCTTTACCGAAGCTCTCACTTTCATGGTTAAAATATCCTGATCGATTATAAAAATTTTAAAAACCAAAATCAACAGCACGAAGAAAACTCAATTGGCGGTTGATATGTATCCGAATTTTTGGGCTATTTAGCCCGGTACGTAATTCTTCCTTTGTTTAAATCATAGGGTGACATTTGGACCGATACTTTATCTCCCGGAAGGATTTTAATAAAATGCATTCTCATTTTACCGGAAATATGAGCCAACAACCGGTGACCATTTTCCAATTCAACCTTGAACATGGCGTTGGGCAAGGTCTCCACAACGGTCCCCTCGACTTCTATGACCTCTTCTTTAGCCAAATTACTTTTCACTCCGGCCTCATGCATACGTGAAAAAGCCAGAATACCCTGAGATCTGCTCGGGGATGAATAACCAAATTGGGGGTTTAGAGGCATAAGCCCCCAAGTCTAAATGGCTTATTCAGGCTCTCCGGCTGAAGGGAACTTCAGCAGGAGAGCAGGAGAAGCCCCGACCTTTGGTCGGGGTTCTTCACCTCGGCCTGCCCAAGCCTTTTTTCATAAAACCTTCATAGTGCCGAGACAGCATATGAGATTCGATCTGATTGGACGTATCCATGGCGACACCAACCACGATCAGTAGGGCGGTCCCTCCAAAGTAGAAAGGGACATTGAGCTGGTAAATCAATACCTGAGGCAAAACGCAAACGGCCGACACATAAAGCGCACCGCTGAAAGTTAATCGGGTCAAGACCCGGTCGATATATTCAGCCGTATTTTTACCAGGTCTTATGCCCGGAATATAGCCCCCATACTTCCTCATGTTATCGGCCACATCGACCGGATTGAAGTTAACTGCCGTATAAAAATAACAAAAAAAGATGATGAACATGACAAATATTAATGTATAGACAGGGTGCCCGGGGGATAAAAAATTAACGATCGTCTGGAGCCATGGAAACTCCTTTACATTCAGAAAATTGGCGATCGTTGCCGGAAACATGATGATAGAAGAGGCAAAGATAGGTGGAATAACGCCGGCGGTGTTGACTTTTAAGGGCAGATGGGTGCTTTGTCCCCCATACATCTTCCTTCCCACGACCCTTTTCGCGTATTGGACCGGTATCCTTCGCTGCCCCCTTTCGATAAAGACAATAAAGCCAACCACCGCGATCATCATGGCGACCAAAAGGGCCATGAAAAAAGGGGTGATTTCACCGGTCTGTATTAATCTGAAGGAATTGCCCACCGCCTGCGGAAACCGAACCACTATGCCGGAGAAAATAATAAGGGATATTCCATTCCCTATTCCCTTTTCCGTAATCTGTTCCCCCAGCCACATCAAAAAGGCCGTCCCGGCCGTGAATGTAATTATCGCCAGTAATCTGAAGCCCCATCCTCCTATGGGAACGATCATAGCGCCGCCCGGGCCACTCATCCTCTCCAGACCGATAGCGATGCCGAAACCCTGAATGATGCTTAACATGATGGTTCCATAACGGGTATACTGAGTTATTTTTTTTCGTCCCTGCTCCCCTTCCTTTTTTAATTTTTCCAGATAGGGGACGACAACCGTCAACAGTTGCAGGATAATAGAGGCGCTGATATAGGGCATGATCCCGAGGGCCATCACAGACATTCTATTTAAAGCCCCACCCGAGAACATATCAATCAGTCCAAAAAGGGTCCCCTGTTGTTCTGCGAAAAAAGCGGACACAGCGGCGCCATCTATCCCGGGCGTGGGAATATGAACCCCAAGGCGATATACGGCGAGCATAGCCAAGGTGAAAAAAATCCGTTTCTTCAGTTCGGGAATCTTGGCAATATTTTGAAAGCCACCAATCATTCTAATCGCACACCTCGCTCCTGATTATGCTCATTTTTTTCTTACCTCCTACGATGCAATGGGGCTTTTATGGCCTTACAGGATCTCCACCTTGCCACCGGCAGCTTCAACCTTCGCCCTGGCCGACTTACTCACCTTATGGACTTTAATGACGATAGGATGTGAAATTTCTCCATCGCCCAGAAGCTTGACCTCTTCCTTCAAACTTTTTACCATACCCGCGTTTTTAAGGGCCTCAATGTCCAGAAGAGTCTCCGGTTCAAATCTGTTTAGATTGCTGATATTAATAAGCGTATATTCTTTCTTAAAAATATTCGCAAATCCGCGCTTTGGGAGGCGTCTCTGAAGAGGCATTTGACCGCCTTCGAATCCTGGGCGGACACCTCCACCGGAACGGGACTTCTGGCCTTTGTGTCCCCGACATGATGTTTTTCCATGCCCTGAGCCTGTCCCCCTACCGATCCGCTTCCGACCTTTTCTTGGATTATCCCCGGATGAGAGATCGTGAATTCGTATCATTTTTCTTCCTACCTATATCTCAACTTTGACCATGAAGGAGACCTTAGTGATCATCCCCCGGATGGCTGGATTGTTTTTTAAAATTACTGTTTTGTTTAATTTAGTCAAACCAAGACCTTTCAAGGTCTGACGAATTTTTTTGGGCTTTCCTATCCCACTTTTAACAAGGGTCACTTTTATATTGTCTGTCATCGTCTGAGCTTTCTAAAATATTAGTCCCGAGATTTATAGATTAGGGGACGTTTTCATTAATTCGGACTGAACGGAGTCAGTTAATGTTTGGGTTTCACACCTTAAAATACGCCATTTTGCTTGTGAGTCGACGCACTCGGTTATGATAACAGCTCTTCAACCCTTTTTCCCCTACGACGGGCAATCTCCTCCGGATCTCGGAGCGATTGTAAACCTTGAATCGTAGCCCGTACCAAATTATGAGGATTGTGGGACCCTAGACATTTGGTTAAAATATTCTGTACGCCTACCGCCTCTAGAACTGCCCTAACCGCTCCACCGGCAATGACGCCCGTTCCGGCACTCGCTGGCTTTAGTAGGACACTTCCGGCACCCCATTTACCTATAATTTGATGGGGTAAAGTGCCCTTGATTATAGAGACGGCCTTCATATCCTTTTTGGCTTTCTCAGCGCCCTTCCTGATGGCCTCGGGGACTTCATGGGCTTTACCAAGTCCACCGCCGACCATTCCTTTTCCGTCACCCACGACGACTATGGCGCTAAAACTGAATCGACGGCCACCCTTGACAACTTTGGCGACCCGGTTGATATGAACCACTTTCTCTATAAACTGAACTTCATCCTCTTCCGGTATCAAATTACCTCTCCCTTTTTTATAAGTATCCATAGGAAATTCTCAAATTGATTTAAGCGCGAGGTTCAAAACTCTAAGCCATGTTTACGAGCTGCCTCTGCGAGAACTTTAACACGACCATGATATAAAAAACCGTTTCGATCAAAAACCACCCTTTTAATGCCCTTTTCTTGAGCACTTTTTGCGATGAATTCACCAACTATCGCCGCACCTTTTTTATTACCTCCCTGGTTTTGAGCCTTTTTTCGAATATCCTGTTTTAAGGAAGAAGAACCAACCAGAGTTTGAGCTGCTGCATCATCAATTACTTGGGCGTAGATATGTTTCGACGTTCTGAATACGGATAATCTGGGTCTTTCGGCCGTACCCCTCACCTTTTTCCTTACCCTTGTCCTTCTCCTTTGCCTCGTAACGGCTCTACGCGTGGTGCCCATATTTTCAATACCCTGTTTTCAGTTTAAATCCGTGGCCTGTTGCAATCCCGCCCTATGCCGCGCCGGTTTTTCCGGCTTTTCTCTTGATGTATTCCTCAGCATATTTTATTCCCTTGCCTTTATAGGGCTCAGGCTTTCGAAAACTCCGGATTTTCGCGGCGGTCATTCCTAAGACTTCTTTGTCTATTCCTGTCAATGTGATTTTGGTTTTTTCAATCTTTGCATCGATACCCTTGGGCAGTTCATATTTAATGGGATGAGAATATCCCAGATGAAAAGTCGCCACACCCCCCGAGAGTTCAGCCCTGTACCCAATGCCAACAATTTCGAGAACCCTTTCGAAACCTTCGCTGACGCCGGTCACCATGTTGGCGATCAAGGCCCCGTAAAGACCGTGGAGTGCTCTTGTTTCCCTGTCTCCATCCTCTACGGAAATCAAAATCTGACCATCATCCATCTGAAGAGTAATCTTGGGATGGATTTTCCGTTGAAGATCACCCTTTGGACCTTTTATACTCAATAGATCATTCTTCAGATCTATCGTTACACCTTTCGGTATTTGAATAGGCTTTTTGCCTATACGTGACATGGATACCCTCCGATTAGCCTTAGGGATTCAGGTTTCTGTTAAAAGAAGC
>JAQYVK010000246.1 GCA_030145585.1 Desulfatiglandales bacterium
CATCCTCGCCGAGATTAGGTCCATGACCGCCGCACTGGCGATCGGGCTCTTGCGCGCCGCTTTCAATGATTCCATCCGTTACGCAAACGAGCGGACGGCATTTGGCCGCACCATCGGTAATTTTCAACTCATACAGGCCAAAATCGCAAACATGGCAACGGATCTGGAGGCAGCAAAACTACTGACTTATAAGGCCACTCATATGGTCGACAATAAGATCCCATGTCTGAAAGAAGCCTCTATGGCCAAGTATTTTGCCACAGAAGCGGCTTGCAAGGGGACTGATGAAGCGATGAGAATTTTCGGGGCCTATGGCTATTCAATGGAGTATCCGGTCCAGAGATATTATCGGGATAATCGTTTTCTCCTGAACGGAGGGGGAACCCACGAAATTCTGCAGACCAATATTGCCCGATGGGTTAGTGAGTAGGCCAAACTTACTCCAGGGTGTTTAAAATCGTTTACTTTGATTTGTTCGATTATGCTTTTTAAGAGATGATTGAACTTTCACCACCCGTTCCCCATCGATGCCGGTTGTGAAAATCTGCCCTTACAACCGGCCGCTCAGGATCACTTGAGGCACGGAGATCACAGAGATATGGTCTTTTTCATTTGCCGGGAGACTGCGGCAAATGAAAATCATCAGTCCCGCTGTTAGCGGGATGGGATTTGCCCGAAGGGCTGAGCTTTTTTCCTGATCGTCGTCTCCCGATCAGGAAACAGAAACTCCCTCTGTGGCCTCTGTGACTCTAACGAGCGCAGCGAGTGGGTGGTTAGAAAAACGAAGCAACGACTATGGCTTTCTTCCGAGGGAAAGTGATCAATATATTGCTCCACGTAATAAAAGGGGCTATCAGGTATAAAAGGTATGCGACTTGATAATGAAACGAAATTGAATGAGCCCGGCTTCGTTTCCTTGATGGAGGATCTTCCAGGGAGGAAGTCTTTGGGGGATTATGTGTTTGAAAGGATCAAGGAGGCCATCATCAACGGTGAGTTAGTCCCGGGGAGCAGGATCATCGAAAGCCGTTTGGCCAATACATTGGGCATAAGCAGAACACCCATACGGGAGGCGATTCACAAGCTTGATCGAGCAGGATTTCTTAGGCGGCTGACCCAAGGAGGATTCACTGTGGTGAGCCTGACTCGGGATGACATTGAAGAAGCTTTCGGCATAAGGAGTATCTTAGAGAGTTACGCGGCGAGACTGGCGGCGATCAAGCACAATGAAGAGGACTTAAAGCCCCTTGAAGATAAACTGAAGGAATATCAGTCATGCTTAAATGAAGGAGAGATGGACGCTCTGCATAAGATAAATACTGAATTTCACGATATGCTCTATGCATTGAGCCGGAGCCCCAAATTGATCAAGATGATCGGTGATCTCAAGGACCAGATCTACAGGTTCCGAAAGATATTGTTAAGTGAAGCGGGCACGGCAAAAGTAAGCGATAAGGACCACCGGAGAATGTTAAAGGCCATGAAAATGCGGGATCCTGATAAGGTCGAGGGTTTGGTAAAGGAACACATACTCAGGGGACAGAAGCTGGTTCTTAAAAAATTAAAACATGATTCAGGGGAGTTTTGAAGAGGTTGTTATGATAGAAAGAAAAATAAGGGTACTTTTGGCGAAACCTGGGCTGGATGGTCATGATCGTGGGGCCAAAGTCGTGGCTCATGCGATGAAGGAAGCGGGCATGGAAGTCATCTATACGGGTTTGCATCAGACGGTCCTCAGCATAGTCAAGCAGGCCCTCCAGGAAGGTGTGGATGTCGTTGGGCTCTCCATTATGTCCGGGGCCCATATCCCAATTTGTAAAAAGCTGATGGGTCTGATGAAGGATGAGGATTTGGAAAAGGTCCTGGTTGTCGTGGGCGGTGTCATCCCCAACAAAGACATCCCCCTTCTCAAGGAAATGGGCGTTGCAGAGATATTCCCCGGGGGGAGTCGTTTTGATGACATTGCCGAGTATATACAACAAGCAGTAAAACATTAAACATGGGAGATCGAGCATCACTCTTGTGCAAAAAGGATTCCACCACAGAGCCACAGAGGTCACAGAGGGGGAGGACTCCAATAGTTTTTAGCCACCGACCCACACAGACGTCTCGGGACAAATATCTGTTGGACTATAGTAAGTGATAGGAGAATGGGTAAATGGGTTTTGTTTAAAATTATGGGAGAAGGCCTAAAGTGATAGAATAAACTCGTTTATTCTTTCCCATTCGGCCTTCTCCCAGTATTCAATCATGTTGTACATGATTGAAGCCCGCGGGGCGGGCATTTTAAGCAAAATAGGTTCCAAAGTCTGTGCTAGTCTGTGTGGGTCTGTGGCTAATTCCCATCCTGTCTAATTTGGTAGGCCTCTGCGATCTCTGTGCCTCGAGAGACCCTCGCGTAGGCGGGGGGAACGGGTGGTGAAATTTATTTTACGGAATAGGATATCTAAAACCACATAATTTGGAATTATGCCATCAAATGGCATCGAGGAAAATTAGCTACTTAACTGTCTAAACAAATGAGGTGCAAATGGGCGTAGCAAATTATAATAAGGACGAGAAGGATGCGATAAAGGAGGTCATGCTTCAATCGGGTATAGAAATAAAACCCTCCTATGGCCCCCAGGACCTGGAAAGGGTGGGCTTTGATTACGAAAAGGATCTAGGTGAACCGGGAGAATTTCCTTTCACCAGAAGCCTCCACCCTCTTGGTTATCGAAGCCGGAACTGGACAACCCGCCAATACACCGGCTTCGGCACACCGGAGGAGACCAACGAACGTTTTAAGCTGATGATTTCCCATGGCCAGACAGGTCTAAACGTGGCTTTCGACCTTCCTACTCAGATGGGTTATGATTCCGATGATCCCATGGCAGAGGGCGAGGTCGGCAGAGTCGGCATGGCGGTGGATTCCCTCAAGGACTTCGAGATCGCCTTTCAGGATATTCAATTGAACCGTATCGGGTCAGGGCTCACAATCAATGCGGTTGCGTCCGTCACGCTTGCCATGTACCAGACTATGGCTGAAAAATTCGGTTACAAAAAGGAAGAGATCTCGGCCACACCTCAGAATGATATTCTCAAGGAGATTGTAGGTCGGGGTGCCTGGATATATCCTGTGAAACCTGCTGTGAGGCTCATCGGCGATACGATCGAGTATGCCATGACAGAACTTCCGCGCTGCAATCCCGTATCGGTCTGTGGTTACCATATCCGGGAATCGGGATGTACGCCGGCACAGGAGATTGCGTACGCATTTATGATTGCCTTCGCCTACATCGATGAGGTTGCAGCCCGTGGGTATAAAGCAGAGGAGTTCGTCGGAAGATTCAGCTTCAATCTTAATATCTACGGCAACCTTTGGGAAACGGTAGCCAAGTATCGAGCGGCCAGGAAACTATGGGCGATATTGCTCAGAGATAGATATGACGTGAAAAATAAAAAAGCTCTATTCCTTCGCGGCATATTCGGAGGAGGAGGATCCGGCATGACCAAACAGCAGCCGGAAAACAACATTGTGCGCGGTGCCTATTATGCGCTCGCCGCGGCCCTATCGGGCGCCCAGACCACTGCCCTCTGCTCCTTTGATGAGGCGTATACCATCCCTACGGAAAGGGCCGCCCTCCTTTCCTTAAGGACCTTTCAGATCCTCATGGACGAAATCGGGCTCAGAGATACGGTAGACCCCCTGGCCGGGTCCTATTTTATGGAGACGCTCACCAAAGAGATGGAGGAAAAGATCCTGGAAGAGATGGAAAAAATTGAAAAGCTGGGCGGGATGGTCGAGGCTGTCTCCTCCGGGTATGTTCAGCGGGAGGTCTCAAGGCAGGCCTATGAATATGAAAGAAATCTCCAGGAAGGGAAGGTCACAAAGGTAGGTGTAAATAAATATACGGAAGGTGTGGATATGGAGGTCGAACTCCACGAATACGATGACCAATGGAGTCTGTTACAAATAGAACGCCTCAAAGCTTTAAAAAAAGAGCGGGATAACAAAGCCGTTACGGAAAATCTCAAGTCCCTTGAGAAAGCGGCAAACAATCAGAAAAACGTCATGCCTTACCTGATTGAATGCTGCAAGGGATATGTAACTTTGGGAGAAATGGCAAACATATTCCGTGATGTTTTTGGGGAATACAGGGAACCGGGGATATTTTGAAGGCGGAAGGAACCACTAATCTACACTAATTGACACTAATGGAGTCGTGAAGTGGAAGGCATCATCCATAAAGGGGAAGGGTAAATGACGAAGACTTTCATGCCGGCAGTGGAGACAGAGGATGAGTTAAGAGATCTTCAGCTCGAAGGTCTGAAGTGGACGGTAAACCACGCCTATAACGGGTCACCCGCATATTTAAAAAAAATGAATGACTCAGGTGTTAAGCCGGGAGATATCCAATCTCTCGATGATTTGACGAAACTCCCTTTCACAACGTCAAGTGATCTTCAGGAGGGTTATCCTTTCCCCCTCCTTTCCGTCCCCCTTGATAAGGTTGTGAGGATTCATGCTTCATCAGGGACCACTGGAAAAAGGAAAGTCCTCTGCTATACCCAGAAAGATATTGACGACTGGAAACATTTTTTTGCCCGGTGTTACGAAATCGCCGGGTTGACAACCGAAGATCGGGTGCAGCTTGCGGTTGGTTATGGGGTTTGGACGGCGGGGTTAGGTTTTCAGCTGGGATGTGAGGCATTCGGTGCCATGGCTATTCCTGCCGGGCCGGGCAACATGGATATGCAGTGTCAATTTCTGGAAGATTTCGGGACGACAACGATGTGCTGTACCGCTTCAATGGGCCTTCTACTCGCAGAGGTGGTAAACAAAAGAGGTATCAAAGATAAGATCCGCCTCAAAAAAATGATCTTCGGGTCCGAGCGCCACAGTGATGCCATGAGCAGGCGTATCAAGGAACTTTTGGGGCTTGAGCATTTGTTTGATCTGCCGGGTATGACTGAGTTGTATGGTCCGGGCACCGGTCTGGATTGCATACATCATACGGGTATACACTACTGGGCAGACTATTATATCCTTGAGATCCTGGATCCTGAGACACTCCAACCGGTACCCGAAGGGGAGACCGGTGAGATGGTCGTTACCACATTGAAAAAGGAGGCGGTTCCCCTAATACGATATCGGACGAGGGATTTGACCCGCCTTGTGCCAGGACAATGCCCGTGCGGGTCGATTTTGCCACGACATGATCGGATCCTTGGACGTTCGGATGATATGATCATCTTTAGAGCGGTCAATATCTATCCCAGCCAGATTGACCATATACTTTCAGGTATCGAAGGCATAGGAAGCGAGTATCAGATCATCCTTGACAGGAAAGAGGACGGTCGTGACTATATGACCTTAAAGGTAGAGCGTGCCCAGGGAATCGATCAGGAAAAGAATACTGAACTGAGCAACATCATAGCCGGAGAGATTAAAAACCAGATACTTGTGAGTGCGAAAGTGGATCTTGTAGGGTACGGAGACCTGCCTAGGTCCGAGAGAAAAAGTAAGAGAGTCTTTGATAATAGGGATGAGTAAAGAATCCACACCCAGAGGACGTGGCTTTGAGACAACACCCTATAGGAGTGCGGGGGTATCACTCAATAGAATATAAAATACGAATCTCGAAATCCGAAGTTGTCTCCTTCTCCGAAGGAGAAGACCGAAACCAATATTAAATGACCAAAATCCAAATGACTGAAACTGTACTGCGCGACATTCGGTTTCGAGAATGCAAATATGTGTGCTTGTTTCTAAAATTGGAACATTAGAGTTTTGAATTTGTTTCGGATTTCGATATTCGGATTTCGAATTTAAACGCCTTTTATCATGTTCTCGGCATAGCCAATTGACTCTGACCCCGCCCAAAGGACGGGGATTTCCAGAAACCAATAAATAGGACCTCTATGGCTTGTTTTGGTCTAAGCTCTGGGAGTGGACTGGCTGAAGGCCAATGACTCGCTAAGGAGAACAGTTATGATGAATTATGAATACCTGATGCCAGCGACTCTTGATGAAGCGATTTCCAATTTTAGGGATCATCAAGGTGACGCCAAATACATAGCAGGTGGTACCGAACTCATGCACGGGATTAAGGCAGGGCAAATGAGACCTGAATGCCTCATTTCTTTGAGACATATCAAGGAGCTCGGTCAAATTACCAGCAATGATGGTAAACTGAGGATCGGCGCGATGGTCACTCATAGGGAGTTGGAACTTTCCACATCATTAAAAAGAAATTTTGACGGACTCATAGACGCGGTTTCAAATATAGGAACAGTCCAGATACGAAATGTGGCTACGATCGGAGGAAACCTTTGCAATGCATC
>JAQYVK010000247.1 GCA_030145585.1 Desulfatiglandales bacterium
ACCGGGGCCAAGGATACGGCCGACATGATCCATGCCCTCAATAACCGTTATATCCCAAACAAGGTGGTTCTCTTCCGCCCTTCGGATCAGGAATCCCCAGAGATCGACGGCCTCTCCCCGTTTATCAAAAATCAGGTCAGCCTGGACGGAAAGGCGACCGCCTATGTCTGCCTCAATCACGCCTGTTTGAGGCCCACCACTTCCATAAAAGAAATGATGGACATGCTGAAATAAAACTCCCTATAACAACCATGCTTAAAAGGGGTGGCATAATGATAACCCTAAAAGGACTCAAATATGTTGGTAAAATGATGTTAAATGACAAATGTCAAAGTCCAAATTCCAAATGAATGTCAAATGACAAATGCCGAAAAAAGGATGTTCCGCTGTAATTAAAATTTACGGTATCTTGGTAGATTACGACAAAGGAAACAACTTAGATAACTGACCATATCTGAAAACATTTTGAAATTGGGATTTTGGATTTTATTTGACATTTGGATTTTGTCATTTGCTTGTCCCGCCATAGCTTCAGCGACGGCGGAAGCTTTATTCCACTATTCATTCAAAATGAATATCTTACCCGCATACATTGCTTGGACCATCATCTTAGCTTATGGCTTATGTATTAATCAAACCTCCGACTTGCTCGGTGGGTGGTGATCTGTCTGGTGTGGTGCTTGTAGATGTCTGGACATGAGTTTATCGATAACCCGATGAATATCTTCCAAGATCAAGTAGCCGCACGGGACCAGTACCAGGGTGATTCCCGTGGCAAAAAGGACGCCGAAGCTGAGACTTACGGCCATTGGGGTGAGATGTCGCGCCTGACGGCTTGACTCTAAAAGGATGGGTGTGAGCCCGCCGAAGGTGGTCAGCGATGTCAAGATGATGGGCCGAAAACGGAGTGCAGCCCCCTGTGAAATGGCTTCATAGGCCGTGGCCCCCTTATCCCGTATCCTGTTGGTCGCATGGATGAGAACAAGGGAATCGTTGACCACCACCCCTGAGAGCCCCACCATCCCGAACAGACTCACGAGGGAAAGGTTGTAACCTAAAATCATGTGACCCAGAACAGCACCAACGAACCCGAAGGGGATGGCTGCCATGACAACGATGGGTTGGGTGAAGGACTTGAAGGGGATGGCCAACAGGGCATATATACAGAATAGGGCAATGCCAAAACCCTTGAACACATCGGCAAGAGACTCCTTCTGTTCCTTCCCTTCCCCTTCAACACTGTATCGAATATCGTGAAAGGTGGCCTTGATTTGAGGGAGCACCTTCTCTTCCAGATCCAGGCGAATATCATTCGCGTTGGCCGTATCTTCGTCCACATCTGCCGAAACCTGGATGACCCGGAGACGCTGGGCCCTCTGAATGGAAGCATACCCCTGATCCATGTTGACCTCCGCCACCCGGCTGAAGGGTACGGCCGATCCGTCCGGGGTGCGAATGCGCATCTCTTCGACGTCGCCCAGGGATTTTCTCTCCGAATCCGGATACCGGATCAGCACCTTCACCTCGTCCTGCCCCCGTTGAAAACGCAACGCCTCGGCACCGTAAAAGGCGTGTCTGACTTGCTGTGCCAGATCGCTCAGGGTCAGGCCCAAGCTTCGGGCCGCCGGTTTCAGCTTGAGCTGCATTTCTTTTTTTCCGGCAAGAAAACTGTCTTCTATGTCAAAGACCCCAGGATACTCACCGAGTTTTGCCTTTAACTCATCCGCAGCCGCAAGGAGCTGGTCCCGATCGTTATGGGACAGGTGGACCTCGATGGGATTGCCGGAGCGGAAATGGAACATCCGGTAACCGATAGCTTCGGCTTCGGGAATAGGGCCCGCCTCCTTCCGCCATATATTCCCCAGTTCAAAAGTACTCATATCACGTTTTTCGCCGTCAATGAGACGGACAGAAATCTGTGCCAAGTGTCCGCCCCTCTGGGATGAACCGGAACCGGGGCCGCGTCCGCCGGCGGAGCCGATGTTGGACTGGATGCTTTCCAGGAGCGGGAGCGAGCCTTCCGGCCGCTTTTTATCGAGGTCGCCCATGGCCTTAACGGCCGCATTCTCAAGGTGGGTAACGACCTCCAGCGTGCGGTCGACATGAACGCCCGCGGGCATGGTGACCGTTGCAGTCATGGTGTTCCCTTCCATCCTGGGGAAAAAGGTAAACCGGATCCACCCCCCCTGATAAAAGCCCAAAACGATCAAAACGATGCCGACGCTGAAGGCGACGGTCATATAACGATATTGTGTGCAGAATCGCAGTATCTTTGCATAGGGTCCCCGGACAAAGGCCTTCAACAACCGATCCATGATAGGCCCTTTGCGCATTTTTCTCTGGTGCATGGCACGAGCCGATTTGCTTCTCGCGAGGTGGGCCGGCAAGATCACCAGACATTCCAGCAGCGATCCGAGCAACACGAGAATGACCACATAGGGAATGTTGCTCATAATCCGCCCCATCCTGCCTCCACCTAAGAGAAGGGGATAGAAAGCGGCAACGGTTGTCAGGACGGCAAATATGACGGGTCGACCAACCTCCAGGGTGCCTTCTATGGCGGCCTTTAGTGGAGGATATCCCTCTTCCTGTTTTCGAAAAACGCTCTCACCGACGATGATGGCGTCGTCTACCACGATCCCGAGCACCATGATAAAGGCGAAAAGGGACATCATGTTGATGGTGATATCGAAATGGGGCAGAAAGAAGACGCCGATCGCGAAGGATATGGGAATCCCGAGGGTGACCCAGAAGGCGAGCCCGACGTTCATAAAGAGACCCAGGATAATGATCACCAGTATCAGACCGAAGGCCATATTTTTCGACAGCAAGGTGAGCCGGCTTTCTAGCATGACCGACAGGTCCCGGCTGATTTCAACGTCTATACCGGCGGGAAGGGTGCCTCTGATCTCCTCGACATATTGCTTTACGGTCTTCGCCACGTCGAGGGCCCGCTGATCGGCCACTCGGTAGACCTGGACAATGGCGGCCGGTTTTCCATTGAACCGGGCAAATCGATCCACATCCTGATACCCATCGTGCAGCTGGGCAATCTGACCCAGAGTGACCTTGCTTCCATTGGCCCTGGTGATCACGGCGATATCCTCATAGTCGACCGCACGATACCGCCGGCCCTTGGTCCGGATCAGGATTTCGCTTCCGGCGGTCTTAACGCTCCCTGCGGGAAGGTCGAGACTCCCCTGTCGAACGGCCCGGGATACCTGCGCCAATGTGAGTCCATACTGCCGGAGAATGCTTTCCGGAATTTCGATGTGGATCTCCCCTTCCCGAACACCGGAGACCGAGGCCTGGGTGATACCGGGCAGGTTGGTAATATCATCCTTGATCCTCTCTGCGAGGTGCTTGAGGGTCGCCTCGGGGGCATCGCCGAAAATAGCCATCATGATGACGAAAATCGAACGGACTCTTTCGCGAATGACCGGTTTCTCGGCCTCGTCAGGAAAGGTGGTAATCCGGTCCACTTCGGCCTTCACCTCGTCCAGGAGGGCCTTCTGATCCCAGTCCTTCATCACCTCTATGGTTACTGTACCGGAGCCTTCCCTTGCCGTTGAGTCGATGCGTTTAATCCCGCTGAGACCCGCCACCTTCTCCTCGATGCGGCGTATGATCGCTTCCTCGACCTCGGAGGGTGATGCGCCCGGATAGGAGGTGGAGATGAAAATCTGATCGAGCGTGCCCTCCGGGAAGACCTCCATATTCATGGTAACCCCGGTGACGATGCCGGCGATCAGCACGAATATCATAAGCAAATTTGCGGCGACATGATTTCCGGCAAACCAGGAAACGAGTCCTTTCATGGCTTAAAACTCCTTTTACCCCTGCACTTGATTGATATACTAGGTTCTCGTCACAATAAAATTGAGAGAAAATGAACGGCCCACCACCCCACAACTACGACAACGGGTAAAAATCGAATGAAAAAAACTTCGAAATTCGATATTCCTTGTTCGATATTCGATATTTATCCGCCGTCCCTGTGGCGGATTCGTTTTTATTTCACTTGGCCCCTCGAATCCTGCCCGCCATCTTTCTGGCGGGCCAAACCCTTGAACCCTTTCCCTATCCCGGCGGTCCCCCTCTCGCCGCTCGTGCTTTTGCCCGCAGTTCCCCTTGATATTTTTGATATTCCGTGAATTGTTCCGCCGTCACCACCTTTTCAAGCCGCCCGTTTGTCTTGCCGTTGAGCTTTCGCATGTTGCTCATGAGGTCTTGAATGCCTGCGAACCCTTTTCCGCCGTATTTCCTTCGGATGGCATTCTGTTCCTTG
The DNA here is from genome assembly GCA_030145585.1 of Desulfatiglandales bacterium. Taxonomy (GTDB): domain Bacteria; phylum Desulfobacterota; class DSM-4660; order Desulfatiglandales; family HGW-15; genus JAQYVK01. The sequence goes on from JAQYVK010000247.1 coordinate 4,289, forward strand.
AAGTATTCCAGCAGGATAGGATGCACCTCCACCATCTGCTGATCTGTAAGTTTAAGCCGCTGCCTAATCTCGGCGATGATCTTGTCGGGGGACGGAGGAGCGGACGGTTTGGGTTTTCCTCTAACCACTTTTCCACCGGTATCCGTGGCCTGAACGGCCATGCCGTCGGTGACCGCCTGTATGGATGACGTCACCAGCAGGTCTCCTGTATTGAGTCCGGATTGCACCAGAGAATAGCCCCCTTGAACCCCGGCGATATCGACTTTGCGAAAGGTGAGTCGCCCGTTCTCCTCAACGACCCACACGGTGTTGTTCTCTCGTACCGTAAACCTGGGAATGACGGCCGCATCCTCGAGTATCCCGCCCTCTATGTCCACCTTGACAAAAAGCCCCGAAACGAGAGGTGGTTTTTTCACGTATGGGTCCATCACTCTGATGACCGCGTTGATCATTCGGGTGCGCGAGTCTATTTGGCCCTCCGCCCGGACGACCTCCCCCGGCCAGGTCATATTCCTGCCACCGATCGTGGCCCGAACGGTCGCCTTGGATCCGGGCCCGTCTCCATCGGTAAAACCGGGTATGCTCAGCCAGCGCAGATCATCGTCCTCGAGAGGCACCATGATTTCAGCGGCATTTATGGAGTAGAGGCCGGCCAGAGGTTGGCCCGGCGTCACATATTGGCCGACGTCCACATGCTCTTCACTCACGCGGCCGTTAAAGGGGGCCTTCAACTTTGTCCGATCGAGACTCAATCTGGCCTTACTGAGGTTGGCCTGGTCCGCTTTGAGTTGTGCCCGGGCGTAGGCCAATTGGGGTTCTTTTGCAACGAGGGGGGGTGGTTTTCTAGTTCTATCGGATTCCTTGGATAGGCCCTTGATGAGGCGCCATTCTTCCCTTGCCGCCGCCGACTCTTCCTTGGCGAGTTCGAGTTTGCTCTGGGCTTCCTTGACTCTGGCACCAGCCAGTGTGACGGCCAGCTCGTAGTCAATGGGATCAATCCGAAGCAGCACGTCGCCTTCCTTGAACTGCCCGCCGTTGACC
>JAQYVK010000248.1 GCA_030145585.1 Desulfatiglandales bacterium
TCCTCAACTTTTACGAATTAAGTGTGAAGAAGTCCCGACCAAAGGTCGGGACTTCTTCTAAGCCGTTCTGCTGAAAATTCCTTTCAGCAGAACGGCCGAATATCTGGATCTCGCAATGACCTTACTGTTTTGTACAAAACACCTCCAGTAGACCCGCGAGATCGGGATGTTATCTTCAGAAACTAAACACTAGTCGTGGGATGTAAGAATGCCCTCCTTTGAAAAAACCGTTTACAGGTTCAGTCGTACGCTCAATATCCTTAGCAGTATCGCCCTTGTGCTCATGATGGGGTTGGTCTTTGTCAACGTCGCCCTCCGGGCTGTGTGGAACCCTATCTTAGGCACTTATGAATTTACAGGCTTTTTAGCGGCCATAACGATTGCCTTTGCTCTCGCACACTGTGCGTCAAAAAAGGGCCACATCGCGATCACCCTCTTCGCGGACCAACTCCCCCCTCGGGTTCAGGCCATTCTCGATTCGTTCGTCGCCATCCTGGGCACTGCACTCTATGCCGTGATATCCTGGCAGTGCGTCAAGTACGCGATCAACATTTACCACATTGGTGAAGTATCACCAGCCACGGCGACACCCTTTTATCCTTTTATCTTCGCCGTTGCCTTCGGCCTTTTAATGCTTGCTTTAATCCTCTTGAACGATGTGTTTAAATCCATAGGTAAGATATTTAAATGAATCCTGTAGTCGTTGGTGTCATAGGCCTTGCACTCCTCCTTTTCCTCTTGGCTATCCGCATGCCGGTCGGCTTTGGCATGGCTCTGGTCGGCCTTTCCGGTTTTATCTTCCTGGTCTCACCCGAGGGCGGGCTGACCATGGCCGCGAGGGCAACCTGGGATCAGTTCGCATCATACCATTTCAGTGTCATCCCGCTCTTCATCCTCATGGGGCAGCTTTCCTTCTTTTCCGGCATCAGCCGGCGGCTGTACAAGTCCGCCTATAGCTGGATGGGACATATGCGCGGCGGTCTTGCCATTGCGACCATCGGCGCCTGCGCCGGTTTTGCAGCCATATGCGGCTCCAGTACGGCTACCGTGGCGACCATGGGCGCGGTATCACTGCCCGAAATGAAGCGTTTCAAATACGACATGGGTCTGGCGACGGGCAGTATCGCCGCCGGCGGCAGCATGGGTATCCTCATCCCCCCCAGTGTGATCCTGATCATTTACGGCATCATGACCGAGCAGTCCATCGGAAAGCTTTTCGCCGCGGGCTTCCTTCCGGGGCTCCTTGAAGCCTTCCTTTATATTGTGACCATTTCCATTATCTGCCGGATCAATCCCGGTCTCGGTCCCAGGGGGCCGAATATACCATTCAAGGAAAAAGTGACGGGTCTCTGGGGCGGCACTGCGGAAACACTGGCCATCTTCTTCCTGGTCATCGGAGGCCTGTTCGGCGGTTGGTTTACCCCCACCGAAGCAGCCGGGGTCGGCGCCTTTGCCGTTATGTGCCTGGGCATTATTATGCGAAGGCTAAACTGGAAGGGATTCACTGATTCGGTCTACACGACCACGGGCACTACGGCCATGATCCTGATCATTATCCTCGGGGCCATCATCTTCAACAAGTTCATAGCGGTGACCCGGGTCCCCTTTGCCCTGGCGGACTGGGTCGTCGGATTAAACCTGCCTCCAATCGTCATCATGATCATGATCATCATTGTCTATCTGATCGGCGGATGTTTCATGGACTCCCTGGGACTCATACTGCTGACCGTGCCTATTTTTTTCCCGGTCGCCGTGAAGCTGGGTTTTGATCCCATTTGGTTCGGCATCATCATTACCCGGGTGGCGGAAATCGGCGTGATCACCCCGCCGGTGGGCATGAATGTCTATGTCATGAAGGGGGTGGCGCCGGATATCCCCCTCTCTACCATATTCAGGGGCATCCTTCCCTTTCTGGCAGCCGATGTCGTATCTGTGGGGCTCCTACTCTCTGTACCCCAGATCGCCCTATTCCTGCCCTCGATTATCAGATACTAGCGGCATGGAATTCTGTGATCTGACATGCCGGTACGCTGAATGGCCGAAAAAAGAGGCTGTTGACGGTTCCGGAAGCTGCCACACCTTTCAGGCTCTATATTGCAATAAAAAATTGCAGCTTGTGCACAAAAACGCGCCCTGCCAGGACAAAGCGGTCGTTGGCGCCTCCGAAGATCCCTCCTGAAGACACGGTCCATCTATTCGTCAGAAAGACTATCTTCCCGATATTCTTCTTCCAGGGTTTTGCGAATCTTAAAGGCTAAAGACGTTTCACCCAACTCCACGTCGTCATAGGTCACATACGTATCTTTGGCGATGGGCTTGATTACCTTTGCGTCGCTACTCAGGCCTAAGGGCAGGTATCGATTTGTCAGGCTCTCCCTGGCCGAGGTCAGCCGGCCAAAAACAGTGTATCCGCCCTCCCCGTCCAGAACATCTCCGGGTTTCAGATCTTTCTTGGTCATCGATGCCACATCGGCGATAAAACCGTCGGCCGATCCGGTGGCCTCACCGCGCAGGACAGCCGAGGCAACACTCATACCGACCTCCAGTCCTATTAAGTGGAAGGGTCGGTAAGACGCTCCAAATTCGCTTGTCGGATCGCGAAGGAAGTCATGCATTTCAAGAAACCGGCGTAAAAGCGATGTCGTTGCCTTGAACACGATATAAACTCCCCACCGCAGGTGGTCTTCTATGGATGTGCCGTCGCGCTGTTCGCTGGCTACAATTTCCACAGTGCCCGAGTGCTC
>JAQYVK010000249.1 GCA_030145585.1 Desulfatiglandales bacterium
GTTATCACCATAAGGGAAAACCACATCAGATAGATATATATTGAGGCCTGGGATTCGTGCGAAGGGCTACCAGAGAGCCGAGCGGCAAAGAGACGGCGCTCAGGGCACCGAGAGAGGTGGCCCATATGATATATTTCAAAGACAAATAATCCAAGATACCCTCCTGTTATCTGTAACCCTTGTTAGGTGGTTGTTAAGAAAATAGAAACCTTCGACGTCCTTGTTCTGGGAATTTTTACTCCGGCGTTGCGGCCTGTTCTTCTTCCTCCGCAGGAATAACGGGCTGGATCAGTTCAAAGGGGAGTTTTATTGTTCTCTTTACGATGCCCAACAATTCGGCTCCCACCATTGAGGGTGAAAGGGGGATCACCTTTGGATTCTTCAGATCACCCTTGATCCTGACCGGAACGGAAATCAAGGTCCCGGCCAATATACGATTCACAAGGGGGATTTTCGATACGATTTTATCGACAGTTCTTAGGGGTGAGACCACGACCCGTACATCTATTTTTCTGTCTCCTAGAGTCATTTCTCCTTGAGCAGCTATGTGCATGGATGGACCATTAAAGACCCCCTCTTTTAGAAGGAGCTTGCCATCCTTCAAATTCGCTTTCGCTGAAATAGTATCATAGGGGAGTCCTTTTTCTCTATATTTAGGAAGCCGCCCCTTGAGGGCCTTGGTGCCACTGAGATAGGCGAATACCTTTTCAATCGCAGGATCCTCGTAAATCCGGCCCTCCTTTGCAGCCATCTCTAAGTTTCCCTCGAAGGATTGAAGCAACGTATCTTCCTTTACCTGCGCTGTAACTCTGCTTTTGAGATCAAATGCACCCGTCATTCGGTGCTCTTGTTCACGCAAGCAATTAATGATTGGATTTATGGGTTGATCTTTGGAAACCGGTTTGAATTCCAGTGACAATCCAGCCGGGGTTATGTCGATGTTTCCTGGGGTTGAAATCCCGCAAAATTCTGCCTCGTCGACTGTCACTCTAAGAAGATCCTGCTCTAATAATACATCAGCGTGCAGGGGGCGCAATGCAATGCGCTCATACTTGAAGGATTCCAGTTTAATCTTGAGATTTCCCCGAACTGGGGGAAACCCCGATTCACTTTGATCTTTGGGACCAATTTCTTGTTTTTCCTTGTTTAAGACCTGTTCCAACTCTTCCCACTCCAGCTCATCGCCTGAGATAGCTATGTTGAGTTGGAACTCCTTTTCTGAAAAACCAACACCGCCTTCTAGTTTGAGGTGACTGTCTCCAAGGGTGATTGAAGTCGACTTGATTTCGAGTTGCCTTTTAACCGCTTTTAGAGAAAACGTATCGATGCTTAATGGGACTTTTAGATACGATGGAATACCGAGACCTGCTCCACGGAGTGTCCCTTCGGCTGATGATTGATTGGGACGATCCCTCAGGATATGGGCATCAAAATCACCTTTGATCCATCCTGATAAGACTTGATTCTCGACCAAGACGGCATCCATCGTTGTTTTGTCCAACAGGCCTTTGAATCCAAGGTGTAATTCTCCCTTTTTTAGTTTAAGGTCTATCGTTGCATCCGATTTTTCATCCTGTAAGGTTAGTTTTTTTATTAACAGCTCTCCTGGCTTTACAAGCATATCGATCGATACATTCGGCCAGTTTTTTTTCTTAAGGGCTCCTGAAAATGAAATGTTCCCCGATTTGTTCCAGCCCAGCTTGGCCCCCGAAATAAACAGGGGAGGCTGCATCCTCAGATTGTGTGGCAACTCGACGAAATCAGAGAGCCATTGACTTGCGTGGGGCCCTATATCACCGCTGAAGGAGAAGTCCATACTCTGAATACCTTCCACTAAATAGCCATGTTGGTTTGCCGACACGGTCAACTTGGCATCCAGCATACTGGTTTGAGCCCCTGAAATAGACATGCTTTTGGGATTGAATTCTATTCTTCCACCGGACACAACGACTGGATCCGGCGTCCAGGTCGTCACGGTTGTAAGCTTCTCCACCTTACCAATCAAATTAAATTGCCACTTTTTTGGTTCTTCAATGGGGCCTTTCAGTCCTATGGAAGAAACTAACACCTTCCCCTTGACAGACTCGACCCCCTTGAGTGTTTCTTTGAACGCCTCAATCGAAGACAACCATGCAAAGTTTTCATCAAAAGAGATTAAGATCCTCCCGGACTGGACCTCAATGTGAGGTTTTTTACCCAACTCTACCTGTACAGAGAGATCTGAGAAGGTAGAGTTTTGCATCTTACCCCTCAAGCCTCTCACCTGGACTTTTGTTTCATCAAAGAAGAAATTCCCCCCATTGATTTCCAATGGATAAGGTAATCTCCCATATCTTGCTAACAAATCGATTTCAGAGACATCCAATTTCACATTGACCAAATCCGTGGTTTCCCCCAGAACCAACCTGCCTGTCGCGCTTCCCTTAAGGTCCTTGATGAGTTTCATCTCATTTTTTAAGGTCTCGTCATCGACCAGAAGATTCAAAACTGCAGGGACCTCAGTTAGATCGGCTTTCACTTGTATATCTAAATGAAATGGGGCGGGATCGCCCTCCAGACCCACTTTCATTCGTCCTTCATAGGCCTGGCTGTTCCCAAATCTGGCCTGCATGTTCTCCCCATTCAGGATCCCGTTGGAAATTATTGCATCCCCCTTGCAATCTTTTAAATCCATACTGAATCCCTTGATTCCGGAAAGGGCTTCAGGGATAAAGACAGTGCCCTCCTCCAGGCTCCCTTCGATGAGGATATTCTCTATCTCCAACAAATCGGTCGGAGAGCTTCCTTCGGCTTTGAGGGCGAAGCTGGGGACCTTGCCCCCTCTCACTATATCGAAAATCTCCTGAACCACGGGGTCATCTCCGATCAGGGCAAGGGCCGCCTCCCGGATTGGACGGACATCGATCTCGTTGCTTTCTATTTCTACACGGAACTTTGGAGCCGCATGTTCTATAAATAGTTTTCCGGTTACATTGAGCTGGGGATCATCGAGGTTCAGTTCTGTAAGAGAAAAAATTGTTTTTTCCTCATCCATCTGAAGGGTTCCCCTCAGACTTTTCCCTTTGATGACCAATTGCTCATTTCCCTGATATATGGTCAGATGAGGTATGGATCCCTGAACGTCTGCGTGCAAATCCTTGAATGCATCCGTTTTAAAACTAAATGTAAGATGCGCCTGGGAGTCTGTTAGCCTCGGTTCGGTATCAGATAAAAAGAGTTGTGTAAGGTTATGAGGCCGGAAGTGAGTAAGATCAATATATCCCTCCCCCTTAAAATCATTTGAATCCAAACTTGCCTGCAATAAAATGTTCTCCCATAGGTTTGACTTACAGGTCACATCCATTTTAAGGGGGTTTTGGGAAAAATCGATCCCGCCATGAATGTCCTGAAAGGAAAACAGGACCCCACCCTCATCCTTAAGGTTCAGCCTGCCCTCCTCCAATTGGATGACGAGCCCCTTTACTTCGGATATTATGGGAGCCAATAGGGCAGGAATGTCTTTCTTCAAATCGACAAGAGAAAACGCCTCTCGGTCTTCCTTTGTCTTCTCGTCTCCCTCTTGAAGCTTTACGGTGAAATCAGGGCCCTCGATCTTCAATCCACCCAATTGAACCTTGCCTTTAAAAAGGGGCCATATTTTCAGATAGGCATGTAGGACCTTCAAAGTGCCGCTGGCAATTTCGGGGATGGACAGGCTTGCTTGATGAATGACCACCTCGGGGCGTGGGAAAAAGGTAAGGTCCACTTTTTGGAATGAGACTTCACCACCCACTATTTGAGACAACTCTGTCAGCACCCTCTCCCTTATCGGTCCTAAGTTTATGAGCTTCGGGGTAATGAGCAGAAAGATAAAAATAAGGATCAGAAGGGCACCGACGGTTCCCGTGATCCAGATGACAATTTTTTTTCGTTTACTCATGGCTTGTCGCTTGCCAGATCCTTTCACCACTCATAATTATTGCGAGGTTAAGACGCACTGCCTTTCAATAAATGGCATGTCTACTGTTGTGTTGGACTTAACTGGAATTTACTATTGGGACTTCACTTCAGGATGGTCTTTAATGACTCCGCGATATCACGACTGAGCGCCTCAATAGTTTGGCTTTGGGCCGAAACGAGGGCCTCGTAGCCCCCTCCCTGCACGGGTGAACTGAGATTTGATTTCTTTGTTAAAAGCACTTTACTATCCTTTTCATCGAGGATATTCCAGCGGGCCACCAGAGTAGCCTGCTCACCAAGCCTTCCGTCTATGCGGATGACCTCAACTTCGACCCTGTAATCGATCGCTGTAGGCCCTCTCGAGGGATAGAGGGAAATAGGATCAGCACAAAGCAGGATTGACAGATTCTCCATGAGAACTCGGGCAAAACTCTCCTTCAAGGGCTCAGCCCACTGGTCGAACTCCGCGAGGCTCAGCTTGTTTGGACTGATTCGGGTCACGATTTGCGATCGATCAACGTAGTCCGGGAGCTCTACGGGACCGACACTGATCGCGGCACAGGCTTCATCCGCTTTTGCTTGTGTATGATCGCCTTGCAGAGGACTCAGGACATAGAACCTGGAGGGTGGAGTGCTGGCGCATCCCCCTA
>JAQYVK010000250.1 GCA_030145585.1 Desulfatiglandales bacterium
ATTGCAAAGACAAAAGTAAAACTGTTTATTTTAAATTATGAAAGATTCAGCCGGGAAATTACAGACTTCCCCGATTGGCTTCCCCCAATGTTGAGCTCCTTTGTGAGTGGTATTAAAGAGCTTCATGATGAAATCATCCGATTAGAGAAAAAGGTCTGAAACGAAGGTCAGGGGTTGAAGCGTACCGTTAGAAGACAAAAAAAGGGATGATATGGAAAACAGATCGATCGCACAAGGCATCTCACTCGCAACCCCTTTTACCTTTTTGGGGGGTGTCGTTATAGGTTGGGTCAACGCACTGGGTGCCCTGGTTATCTTCTTTGTCCAGGCCGTTCTGTTGATTTTTAAACCTAAGCAACTGCCCTTGATTATCCAGCAAGTGTTTTTTATTGGAGCAAAATCAGCCAATATTGTGATGTTGGTCGGACTTTTCACCGGCATGGTTATCGGACTTCAAATGTATTACGTCACCGTGAAATTCGGAGCGGAGGGCGTGCTCGGCTCCGCCGTGGCCCTTTCGCTCATCAGGGAATTAGGGCCGGTACTTACGGCTATAATGATCGTGGCTCGAGCAGGCTCTTCCATGACCGCAGAACTAGGCATTCTTCGTATTTCGGAGCAAATCGACGCCCTCGACACCATGCTCATCGATCCGATGCGGTACCTGATAAGTCCTCGTTTTGCCGCCTCGATCATCAGTTTTCCCCTTTTGACCGCTTTTTTTGATTTGATCGGAATCATTGGGGGTTATTTCACGGGGGTCATCCTGCTGGGCGTCAACCCCGGCATCTTTTTTAACCGCATCCTGTCTGATGTGGCTCTGATAGACATCACCGGCGGTTTTGTCAAATCCCTGGTCTTCGCACTGATTGTCTGTACGATCTGTTGCTATCAGGGTTATTTTACACACAGGCGTTTGGAAGGACGCGGAGCAAAGGGTGTCAGCCTTTCAACAACTTCGGCGGTCGTTCAGTCCTGCGTGCTCATCCTGATCTCAGACTATGTGGTCACATCCTTTCTTTTGTAGGGAGCCATGGAAAACGCACTCATTGAATTTCAAAACGTCACAAAACGCTTCAACACACGACCTGTTCTTGACGGGATTAATCTGAAAATCAACGAGGGGGACGTAACGACGATCATCGGTAAGAGCGGGACCGGGAAAAGTGTCCTCTTAAAACATATCATCGGGCTGCTCTCTCCGACCGAGGGAAGAATCCTGTTTCGCGGCAAGCCTGTGGATGGCATGAACAAAAGGGAATGGAAGGCGTATAAAAGTCAATTCAGTTACCTCTTTCAGGATAATGCGCTTTTCGATTCGTTAACGGTTTATGAAAACATCGCTCTCCCCCTACAACAGACGACGAACTTGAGCAAGAAAGAAATAGAGGGCAGGGTCAAGGTCAGGATTGAACAAATGGATCTTTTAGAAGCCACCTACAAGTATCCTGCAGAGCTATCGGGTGGTATGGAAAAACGGGTGGCCCTCGCGCGTGCACTGATTACAGATCCCAAGATCGTGCTTTTCGATGAACCGACGACGGGTCAAGATCCCATCAGAAAGAACGCCATTCTGAGCATGATTGTCCAGAATCAAAGAAGGTTCGATTTTACCACGGTTATGATCAGCCACGATATCCCGGACGTTTTTTTTATCTCAGACCGTATCATGATTCTTTATGAAGGCAGGATGATATTTCAGGACACATACGATAAACTCGATCAGTTGGACCACCCCATTGTCGATGAGTTCGTTAAAAGTCTCGAAGGATTCAAGGATGAATTGACGGGGCTTCACACAAAGGGAAATTTTGAGAGATTGTATGAACAGGATTCGAGCCAAAAAGAGCCGCACGAAGCCTATGTTGTCCTCATATTTACCCTGGAGGATATGGACGGGTTGAGCGAGAATGTGGGGGATACTGCCGCACCTGAGGTCATTCAATCCCTAGGAACCTATGTGAACAAGCACTTTGGGGATTTTGGGATCTCCACACGACTCGCGAAGGATCAGGTCGCCACAATCCTTCCCTCGACCGAGATCAAAGAAGCGGAGCGTATGCTGGAAGATTTTTCAAAGGACCTTCAGGCAAAAGGATTGGCTCAAATCCAGGCCGATACCCGGTTGGATTCCAATTCTGAGGATTGTTTTAGCTTTTCTATCTTTGCAGGATTGGCTGAAGGACGGGCGGGTGATGAAATGGATGTCACCACGGAAAAGGCCATCTCAAATCAAAAACCAATTCTAAAATTTACATGTGAGATTCGGAGGTAAGTAAAAATGAGAAAAATACCCACTGAAACCGTAGTCGGTATTTTTGTAGTTATTGGATTGTTATCCGTGGGGTATATGACTTTGAAACTGGGAAAACTGGATCTCATAGGCGGTAAGTACTATAACCTTAAGGCCCACTTTTCGTCTATTACGGGATTAAAACCAGGCGCCCCGGTAACAATGCTCGGTATTCAAATCGGGCAGGTGAAAGAGTTAACCATGGACCAGGAAGATCAAGTGGCGATCGTGGAAATGAAGATCAGGAGCGACATAAAGATTTATCAGGACGCTATTGCGGCTATAAAGACAAGTGGTTTGATTGGAGACAGATACATCAACATTGATGCCGGGGGCTCTGAAGACGTCATGGCGCCAGGAACAACCATCCGAGACACTGTGCCGCCCGTGGACATCGAGGAACTCATCAGTAAATTTGTTTTCGGCGGCATAAAGTGATGCTTCTTCTGAATGGACCTGCCCGCCTAAAAACCGGCGGCAAGGAGAGAAGTGGGGTGGAACTATGGCTTAGTATCGTACAAATTCGGGCATATTCGTAACAGTAGCATTCCTTCCTCTAATTCATTTCTTTTTGGACAGATAGACATTCCTTTAAGTTCCATGGAGTAGCATATGATTTGTTTAGATGCCGCACCGGTCAATGGGTTTTTGATCCGGGCATATCATGCTTTAATAATTTCCCATTTGAAAGGAGGCTTATAAGATGCGCGTTTTAAAACCTTTTGATTATTTTGAACCGGGCACAGTCAAGGAGGCAGCACAATTCTTGACCACCCATGGAGGAAAGGCACAGGTGCTCGCAGGCGGAATAGATCTCATACCAAGGATGCGTATAGGTAAGAAAGAGGCCGATTACCTGGTAAATATCCGGAAGATCCCGGGTCTGGAAACAATCGAAGCGTCCGGAGCGAACGGCCTGAAATTTGGCGCCATGGCCACACTTCATTCCCTGGAAGCGTCAAAGGCCATACAGGACGATTACCCTATTCTTTATAAAGCGATTCATCAAATATCCTCCGTACAGGCCAAGAATATGGGGACGGCCGTGGGCAACATCTGTGTCGCAACGCCGGCCTCCGACGTTGCCACCGCCCTTTTCGCATTGGGTGCTGAGTTGACGATTGAAGGCGTGGATGGTGAACGGAAAGAATCCATACAAAAATTCTGTGTCGACTATGGTCGCACCTCGCTGAAAGAAAACGAGATCGTCACCGAAGTCTTTCTTCCACGCCCTCCTGCCGGAACAGGCAGCGCATTTATGAACCTCATTCGGACCCATGCCGATATTGCAAAGGTCAGCATAGCCGTAGCCATAACCGTCAGGGACGGAGTCTGCGAGAAAGTTAGGATAGCTGTTGGCGCAGCTGCCCCGACCGTCTTCAGGGCCATAAAAACGGAAGCGGCACTCAAGGGTCAAAAGGTTACCCACGAGGCGATCAATGAAGCGGCCGAGACAGCCGCCGGGGAAACCAAACCCATCACCGACCTACGTTCTACGGCTGAGTACAGGAGGGAAATGACAGGGGTTCTCGCCAGACGGGCAATGGAAAAGGCTTTGCAACAGGTAAAGGCTTAAAGTAAGGAGGAAAACAGGTGAAAAAAGAAATTGCAAGTTTTAAGGTAAACGACAGGGCCCATGAAGTATTGATTACACCAAACATGACCCTGTCCGAACTGCTGAGAGAGCATTTGGGATTGACTGGGACAAAGAACGCCTGCGGCGCCGGAGAATGCGGTTCATGTACCGTTCTGGTTGATGGAAAACCGATCCTCTCTTGCTCCACATTAGCCATAGCTGTTCAAGACAAAGAGATTCTATGCATCGAGGGGTTATCCAGGGGACCTGAGCTTCATTCCCTTCAGGAGGCATTCATCGATGCCGGTGCGATACAATGCGGGTTTTGCACCCCCGGCATGATAATGACGGCAAAGGCCATGTTGGAAGGGAACCCTAACCCGACCAGGGATCAAGTCAAAGAAGGGCTGGGTGGCAATATCTGCCGTTGCACCGGGTATGTAAAGATCATCGATGCGGTAATGGGGGCGGCGGATACCCTGAGCAAAGGAGGTAAATAACATGACTGAAAAGCTATCAGTGGTGGGAAAGCGTGTCCCCCGATGGAGGGCACATGACAAGGCTACGGGAACGGCTAAGTTCTTAGCGGATACAAAATTGCCGGGGATGCTGGAGGGAAAGATTCTGTTCAGCCCTCATGCTCATGCCAAGATTCTAAAGATAGATACATCGAAAGCTGAGAAACTCCCCGGGGTCGAAGCCGTTATTACCTGGGAGGATGTGCCTAATAAACTATTCAACCCGAACAAACTGGATTTGATCCTTGTTCACCCCGAATTGGAATTTAAAGATACCTATGTCCTGAGCGAGAAGGCACGTTTTGTTGGGGATAGAATAGCGGCCGTTGCCGCGGTAGATGCCGCTACCGCCCAGGAGGCATTGGAGCTCATCGAAGTTGAATATGAAGTGTTGCCTGCTGTTTTCGATCCCATGGAAGCGATGAAGCCCGGGGCGCCCAAATTACATGATTTTGCTGAAAACAACATCTCAGTCCACTTCGATTTTCCCGTCGCATGGGGTGATGCGGAAGCGGGCTTCCAAGAGGCGGACATTGTGGTGGAAGAGACATTCCGTACTGCAAAAAACCATATCTGTCAATTTGAGCCCTGCACATGTATGGCCGACTTCGGGGCTGACGGAAGGCTGAGGATCTGGTCGCCAAGCCAGCATGCATTCCTCCACAGGAGGAAGATAGCTGAGATATTTGATATGCCCGAGGGCATGATACAATGGATTACCCCCCACGTGGGCGGGGCCTTCGGCAAGTATGGCAGTCTAAGCATTGAGCCCGTCTGCGTAGCGCTGGCGAAGAAGGCGGGCCGACCGATAAAACTGGAGCTGTCCAGAGAGGAAGACCTATTCGCCACCGAGCCCCGGCAGAGGTATGTCTCGACAGGGAAAATAGGGTTGAAAAAAGACGGCACCATAACAGCCCTTCAGGAGAAGATCATTGTCGACGGCGGCGCTTATTACACGCATAACTTTTCAACAACTGCGGTCAACATGGGTGGTTTCCTCGGGCTCTACCGTTGCCCAAACGTGGCCGCAGAGGCAACTTGTGTTTACAGCAATGTTCATCCGACCGGCGGCGTTCGGGGTTATGGGAACCATGAGGGAACCTGTATGCTGGAACAACTCGTTGACAAGGCTGCCGACAAGCTGGGGATGGATCCTTTGGATCTGAGGCTGAAAAATGCAAAGAAGGCCGGAGATCCTTCTTCAACCGGCATTCCAATGGAAACCTGCAGCTTTGAAGAGATGATCAAGCTGGGCGCTGAAAAAATAGGATGGAAGGAGAAAAGGGCGCGTAAAAAGGAGGACGGGCCAAAGCGGTACGGCATCGGAATAGGGATAGCGATGGACGTGAGCGGCGCCCAGCCCTTTAACATCCAACACAGAAATGCCTTCATAAAATTTAACGAAGACGGATCGGTCAATTTGCTCTTGAACGCGGCTGATCTAGGTCAGAATATTATCGGGGCTATGGCCCAGATTGCCGCTGAAACGCTCGGTCTGAACTACGAGGACATCCATGTCGTCACAGGAGATACGGACAGCACCCTGTATGATATCGGGCAGCACGCCAGCGGCGGTTGTTATCAAATCGGCAATGCGGTCATTAACGCGGCAGAGAAAGCCAAGAAACAACTTCTTGAACGGGCGGCAAAAAAGCTGGAGGCGGCGCCGGAGGATCTGGAGGTCAGGGAAGGACATGTTTATGTTATATCAGACCCGGAAAAAACGATTTCCGTGGGCGATGTCTCCAGGGAGGCTATGTATAATTTCGAAGGAGAGCACCTGAATATCTCCGGCCAAGGCTCCTTTTCCCCAGTCCAGAATCCCCCGCCTTTGTCGGCTGTTTTTACCGAAGTCGAGGTGGACATTGAAACCGGAGAAGTCAAAGTATTGAAAATATTGTATGTCGCGGATCCAGGAAGGGCGATAAACCCGGCAACCGTCGAGGGCCAATTGGAAGGCGCCATCGCACAGAGTCTGGGCTATGTCTTGACCGAGGAATATGTGAGCAACAGGGAGACCGGTGCCCTTGAAAGTGACAACCTTAACACCTATAAAGTGCCGTCAACTCTGGATATGCCGGAAACGGAAGTGGTTCTCTATGAGGAGCCGGTTCCCTCCGGCCCCTTTGGTGCCAAAGGCATAGCACAGGGCGCGATGATTGCCGTCACGCCATCCATAGCCAATGCCATTTATGACGCCGTGGGAGTATTCGTCACGGACATGCCGGCGACTGCGGAGAGGATCCTCGAGGGTCTAAAATAAGTATTAGATTTAATAAAGATGGCCTCAAGGGGGACTGAATTTTCCTGTCTTCACCCAACTGTAAATTATTCGCCTTCGCCAGAAAACCCTATAGCTTGCTACAGGGGTGAATGGCAAGACGAACGCGCCGAAGCCTGCCCTTCGCGGACGGGCTATCGAAGGTGGGTTGGCTTCGGCGGATTTCGCTATGATACCCCACAGCTTGCTGCCGAGAGCCTAATTGAATATATTCAATAATAACATCGGAAAGACTGATTATCCTCGCCCGTATAGAACCCATCTCTCTCTATCTCGTGACGGTTCCACCATACCACTGTCTTACTATTAAAAAGATGATGCCGAAGAGTACACAATGAAACCTATAAATGTTCCCGCAGTTTCTTATACTTTTCCCATACGGAAAGATCGGGGGTCTCCATCCAGTCCGGGGCTGGTTTGGGTCTGAACTTCCCATAGAGCAGTTCTTCACCAATGCTCATCCAGAGCCCGGCCTTGTGCTTTCGTGTTGCAATCTCCTTGCACAGGTTGTGAAACATCGTCCTTGGCTTGGTCCAGGGACAAGTGGCGATACAGATGCCGCAATCCGTCCCTGTCTCATTCCAGATCCTATAACAGGCCTCAGGCTTTATCTTCCATTTCTCCACACCTCGAACAACTACCTTACCGCCGTGGGAGATAGCCCCACTCGGGCAGTTTTTGGCACAGATTTTACAGTCCTGGCAGAACTCCTCAACACCTATATCAACCGGAGGGTCAAATGCCAGAGGAAGATCGGTGGTGATTGTAGCCAGTTTCAGACATGGACCCAGTTCCTTGGTTATTAGGGCCCCCATGCGGCTTAGTTCGCCCATACCCGCGTCGATAGCAATGGGAATGCACAGGACTTGATAGTTATGGGAATTGTGTGCGCGAGCAGGGAATCCCAGGCTGCGTATATATGCTGCCAGAACAACACTGATTCTGGCCAGCTGAGAATAAACTCGAACTATTTCTAATAATTCAGGGAGCACTGGTCCGGTTTTTATGAGGTCAATTTCGGTTTCCAAGGCGATGCTTATGGCATTTTTGTGAGGAAGCGAGATAGAGGCTCCCTTTATTTTGTCTGGACTATGCTTGGTCTTTCCCACGTGGGTATACACGTGGGCCTGGTTAAGCGGACCTATGCGGACCAGATCGGCTCCCAGATGACGGGCCAGGCCCTTAACTTTCTCAGTTGCCCTTATGGGATCAATCCCCATTTTTTCCTGCGAGACCGGGCCGTCTACAAAATCGTTCCGTCCAAGTGTGCTGCGGATTTGAACCTGGCTTCGCAGCATTAGAAGATCCCATGGGTGGCCTACATTCCCAACACCGGGAAGTAATTTGGTTTTAAGGTCTTCTTCCTCCCACTCAGCATGATCTTGATAATATTTCTTCCATTCAGGTGTATCGGGTTCAAGTTCACGTCGTGCATGTACATTATCCCTCTCATCAAAACGGGACATTTCCCCAATAATTTTGTATCGTGGTCTGTCAAGTTCTTTCATCTATATTCTCCTTAGAACCATTTTTTCCACGACGGATCGATCTTTGCGCACCTGCTGTATTGTCCATTATATAGCTGACGTCATAAATATGTTCCGATTGGAAGGAGTGTACGATAGTATAAAATCCCCCCTGGCCCCCTTTTTGAAAAGGGGGGAACGCTTACACTCAGGCATTACTCATTTCGGTCATAGGTGTGCTGATACACCTTCAGGCCATCATAAGTTTCCCCTTTAACAAAGGGGGATAGGGGGATTTAATAAAAAGGCCATCGGAGCATATTTCTGACAATTACAATAATTTCAATTTTTAATCCACGGATACACACATTGTGGACGTTGGGATATTCATACCTGTTGGCAAGTGTCCGGTAGATTTGATATCTGTAAGCATCCATCTGCCATTTGCTCTTCATTTAATCTAGGCAGGGGCTAATGTATCATGTTTCTTTTTTCTCCATTGCGAAAAGGTTATCAGGATAAATAATCCTACCCCCAGGATAAGCAAAAGGTACTTAGATACTATGATAAATATTAGTAGTAATAAAGCGCTCACTACAGCAATGATTCTTTCCATTAAATTACAGTCCCTAACATAGTAACCAACGAAGGCTACCTGTAAAATCAAAAGACAGATCATGAAAGCTGCAAGCTTTATGATTTCAGAGAGTGGGTCAACGGGCTGCAGCATGATGATAGGGATAAAGGCTAACATCAATGGCAGCAGCAAACCAGCGGCAGCTGTCTTTCCGCTCTCTATCGCTGTCTTTAAATAATTACCTCCTGCAATCTTTGCGGCGACAACAGCAGCAATTGCAATGGGCGGAGTCACCCCGGAGAAAAGGCATGCAAAGTAGATGAAAAAGTGTGCCTGGGCAAAGGGGACCCCGACTTTCACCAGGGCAGGTACGGCAAACATGGATACCACAAGGTAGGCTGCAAAACCGATACCTCCCATGCCGACAACGACGGACACAGCCCAAATAATACCCAGAGCGGCCAAAAGGTAACCCCCGCTCCATACATCCACACTATAGGACAGCTTGACACCGAGACCGGTCATCGTGAAAGTAGACCCAAGCAATGCTATGCAAGCTGTCATCAGACCTACGCCACCGCCGTTTACCGCACCCTTGGTGAAACCTTCAATAAATTGTTTTAGAGAAGGGCGCGTCTTCTTCCTGAGCAGGGCTACCGTTATGGAACTGACAACCGCCCAGAAGGCGGTAAACATTACCGTATAACCGGATACCAGAAGGATAATGATAATCATCAATGGAACAAAAAATTTTGATGATTCCAACAACAGCTCCCGCTTATCAATCCCTTCACTACTCTGCCTGGGTATCTTAAGCTGGCCGGCTCGGAGGTAGACGTATGTCCCAACGGTAAGATAATAGACGATGGCGGGAATGATAGCCATCGCACATATCTTTATGTAGGGTATGTCGGTCATACCAGCCATGAGAAAGGCACCAACCCCCATAACAGGCGGCAGAATACCTCCCCCGTTTGATGCCGCTGATTCCACAGCCCCGGCATGCTCAGGTTTATAGCCCGCGCTTTTCATGAGGGGTATGGTAAAGGAACCGGTAAGCGCAACGTTTGTGATGGTACTTCCGGAAAGTGAGCCGAAAAGGCCGCTGCTTACTACTGATACCAATGCCGGGCCACCCTGCAGTCTTCCGGCTATCAGCCTGGCCAGGGATTCGAAAAATTTTGTTCCTCCTGTTGCCTGCAACAGGGCGCCGAATACGACGAATAAGAATACGTAGTAGATGGAGGCAGACAGAAACATTCCATAGATACCGGCACCCTGCAGGCCGACAGATAGATTGGCGATTGTTTTCGACAGGGACAGACTCCGAGTAAAAAAGGGCTCGGGAAGGATGTGGCCTATGAACGGATAAATAACCACAACCGAGACAATTAACGGCATAACAAGGCCGAAGGTTCGTCTGGTTCCTTCCAGTACAATAAGAATTAGTAAAGCGCCCATGACAAGGTCAAGCTTTGTATTGAAAAAGGCACGCATCTGCAGTTCTTTCCAAAAAAGCTGCACATACCCTACGGCTACTAAAGAAAGCAACAGTAATGCCAGACACCAGAACCGTTTTATTCCTTTTTCTTTGATGAATCCGTTCAAAAATATCAGAACCAGACAAAAGGTAAGATGTGTGTTTAAAAGCGGTATGAAATCCTGTAGCATGACATGAGCTGCCAACATGTGATAAACAACAGCTACCAGTGATAATGCAGCTAACACAAAACTTGCAATACGCTCTACATTCATTTTATTTCCTGTCTCCTTAACAACAAATAAGTGGGGGGCACACATAAGGACCAAACACTAAATCTGGTTCTCAACATGCCCCCCCATTCATTCGATCCACATCACAACCCCGATTCGAATCCTCAAAAGAATCCGATTCAGCCACAGGCGTTCTTTTTTACGGCCTTTTTTCTAACTCGAAATTTACACTACCTACCTTGCCCCAACCACGGTGATGTCTTCAAGGCTCATGTCCTTTTCCTTGTAAAACCTCAGAGCCGCCGGATGAAGTGCCTCTTCGGGCAGGCCCATTGCGCCCAAAGTTTTCTTGGAAACAAGCTTTTGGTTGGCTTTAAATTGTCCTAATTCTTCGCAGTGTTTATAGAGTATATTCAATACCTCGGTCACGACATCATCAGGCATATCTTGATGAGCTGCCCAATACATATGTTGTTGTTTTACAACCCAGGGGGCGGTCTGTTTCTTATTTAGTGAGTATGGAGGCCGCTCGGCTAACGTTTCCATAAAGCCCAGTTCCTTCACCATAGCGTCATAGGGTCCCTTGGGAAAATTAATGGGATAAACGTCCCGTGTCGCGATCAGCTCTCTATATCGACCACCGGGTACCCACGTATTTGGCAGACTCTTCAAGTCTGACGTACCCCAAATGGCATCTACCATTCCGTCTTTCATGGCCCCGACTGCCACCGGGCTCTTCACGTAGCTTCCCCTTGGTTTAATCCCTGCCTGTTTGAATAAATTAAGCAGATATACTGACTTCACGCCGCCGGCCTCACTTTCGATAACCACCTTCTTGCCATCAAGGTCGGCAAATGTCTTTATGTTCGGGTTGGTGGTAATGTAACTGCCGCCACCAAGTATACAGAACCATAAGGCCTTGAACTCATCATAGTCGAATGTATTAAATGGAGCTACAGCATATGGCCCTAGACGCTTCTTCCCGGCCCACATGATTTCCCGGTTGGTAAAAAACATTCGCGTCTTCTTTTTCTCAGGTTCAGCAACTATCTCTTTTACGTTCAGGAAACCCCCCAGGCTTTCCGGGGCGGTAGCCTTAAGCCATTTGCTCTCTTTATTTATCCATCCTGCCAATGCATTACCCACGACGTAGCCGGTAGACCCGGCAAAAAGCCCCACGAGCTCGATTTCATATGGTTTATGCGCTTTCTCCGCTGATACCGCTGTACCGAAAACAGTAAAAATCAAGCCGATCATCAAGGTAACTGTAAATAATCTTTTCATTTTTTCCTCCTTTGTCCTTTGTGAATAAATAGTTTGGCCATTCTTCGTTCCCACTTGATACGCGCCCCTGCCTTGATAAAATTTTACAAACATCAAAGTTGATTACCCTCACTATCGATTTTCACAACAGTCGTCGTTAGCTTGAAGACCTCGTTTCCGCCGGGTATTTACATCGGTACAAATAGTTACCCCCAACTTACGACTAATGGCGAGTTCTTTGCCTCAGAAATAGTTATCGCGTCTTCCGGACAGTCTTGTTCGCAGAAATAGCACATCATGCAATCTTCAGGATATCGGATGGTTGCTTTCTCGTTTTCCTCATCCATCCTGATGACATCCAGCATACAACTATTAACACATATCCCGCAGCCATTGCATAACTTGGGATCAATTCGCTCAATAGCCATTGTAATTTCCTCCTTATAGTAATGAACTATACTTGGTTTTCTGCTGATGATTCTTAGTCAGGTCCGAAGGAATGTACAACTTTAGTTACTCCCGGGGGAACCTGAGAGGATACCTTTCTTCGTATGATTTCGATAGGTCCGGCCACCACTTCTCCGGAATGGGTTCTTTATGAAGTTTCATCTCCCCCTGCTCCTCTTTAATTTTCACCCAAGCCAGCCAGTCAGGGTCATCCCTCAGGGGATAGTCCTCTCTATAGTGTGTACCCCTGCTTTCAGTTCTAAATAGTGAAGCACGCAGTTTCATTTCAGCGCCAAGTATCATGTTTTTCGTCTCATGGGCCAGTCGTAGCTCATGGGCATCTTTGGCCGTCAGCTTGGGAACAATGCGGTCTCTCATAAACTCTATCTGTTTCAGGGTCGCCTGCAAGCGCTCACCATGTTTCACGTACAGCACCCAATATGGCATCATGGTGTTCTGAAGTATTTGAGTTACCCACCCTGGTGTAAAACCGCCTTGGCGTTCGATGGGCGCATAAAGAATCTTTTTTACCCGCATTTGCTCCTCTTCGTTTACGATCGGCTTTTTTGTTTGTAAGGCATATTCGGCAGCGGCCACGCCCGCCCTAGTGCCTGTAGCAGAGCAATAGGCGGTGGAGAATCCCATATTGGGGTAACGGGCGCCGGCCGGCCTTGCACCCAGGCTGTCGCCGGCTGCATAAAGCCCAGGTATACTCGTGGCACATTTCGTGTTAATCGGCCATATGCCTTCAGTATTGTGAACCGACATTCCCAAAGAACTGCCTACTACCATTCGGACTTTGCCTTCCTGTTCAGCATCCAAGTCAAGTTGATTTCTCGGCAGTCCCTCGGGACCAGCGACGAGGTCGTGATAATCTGCAGTACCGGAGCCGAACTGCCAGTATACGGGTGCTCGGCCGGCATCAGCTTCATGGACATCCTCAATATAAAGAGTAACCGATTGGCCATCTGCAAATAAATCGCCCTCTGCATTCACTTTTGATGGCAATCCTCCGAAATCATCTTTTTTGGATGTCGAAAGGTTTTTTCTGGGGCTCCACTGCCAAGCGGGAAATTCAGCCCGGGATGGATGACAATCATTCCATTCCTTGCCTGTTATTTCGGCTCCCACCCTGTAGGCCATAGCCTCTCCGTCGCCTGTGATGACATGGAGCGGCGTTCCGTTCGGTTTGAAGGCAGAAGCTCCCGCGGACATTATGGTTGCCTTGGCTTTGATGATATAGAGGTCGTGGCTCTCTATTGAAAAACCAATGGCCCCAACAACCTTTCCATCCTGTTTCAGAAGATCGGCAATCATGACTCGGTCCAGAATATTCACGCCGGTCTTCGTGGCCTGCGATCTGCAAACTTCCGCATGTTTTCTTTGAACCATTCTGATTGATTGCATGGGAAACTTAGCAAGCATTTCAGGGGGTCTTGGAGGCCACCAGACATACTCGCCGTCATCATATTTATAAAATTCCACCCCCCATGCGACCATATCCTGCCACCTGGCATAGGATTCCTTTAAAGTAATTTCAGTCCATTCGGGATTATTCATATATTCACCAATAAAACTGACCTGATTCATCCAACCGTCTAAGTCATGGCCAAATTCTGGATGAAATACACCGAAATGCTTAGCAAAGGGAGTTTCGCCTGATTTACCGACATACCCCTTATCCGTAAGAGTTACATCAGCTCCCTGTTCTTAAGCTTTTATCGCAGCAAAACACCCAGCTATGCCTCCCCCGATAACTAATACATCAGTTTCAATTACTTTCTCTTGTGACATTGATATCCCTCCTGATTAATGATGAAATTAGTAAACTAATATTTTGCGGCATTTCAATATTTGATGGTTTTAACGTGTTCTGAAATTACTTTAAACGCTACCTCGGATTAACAAACGTCCTCTTTTACAGCGCACTGCTTAATTAGTTTCCACAGAGGAACCTTAAGTTTTCATCAAAGTGTTTGTCCGAGGCCGGCAAGGTTGCTTTCAGTTCTTCGACACTATCTTTTTGGCATTATGAAATTTATTATTGCAAATGGATGGGGTAATAATTTATAAAAAATCATTAATCGTACACGAGTTCGGGTACGAACTAATTTTATCCAATAGTAAATTCCCATATGTCTGTCAAGAAAATTTTTTCCAGCCACTCAGGACCAAAAAACACTTAATCAATATTCACATTAAATTCAGAATGGTACGCAATATGGTGCTATAATAATGATATTATTGGAATAAATGGAATTTTGGGTTTTAAAATGATAACAAGGGAAGGTTCGGTTCATATATAGGTTTTATCCCAGATATGCGGCAATACACTGAATTTAAGAGGAAAATATAATCAATTTTTGCACACATTTGTGAGAGGGACCCAAATATATGGAAAAGATATAATAATCTTAATGCATGATGTTAAAAGATTATGCTGAACGCACAAAATATGGGATTACATGAGCCATCTAATAATTGACAGTAAGCGGCAAAGGTATTGCTTTTCAGCCCTGGAACATGGTAGGACACCAGCGTTAATGAAACACTTACTCGAAGATTATTTTTAATTGTTTTTCAAAGATTGGTTTGAAGAAGAATTTTACGACAATTTCCTAATTTAAATTTATCTAACTTTATTTCATCAAAATATAATTATTCAGGCATACTATGTATTGTCAGTAAAAAGTCTTAAGGGACATGATGTGCTGAAAAAATCGGACAAACAATGTCCTGGCACTTTGTAACTAACCTATAAAAGGGAAAAGATTTATGAGAGATAAAAGTCATGCAAACGAATATAAAAATGTAGACCTTTGGATGTTGCTGGGTCGAACATATCGTTTGATAGCTGAACTCCAAGACGCAGAATCCAAGGAATTCGGCATTTCACGCCATCAAACCTACATTCTTTTTATCATCATAGCACTTGGCAACAATGTTACGGCTACAGAGATATCGCAACACACACATCGGAAGAAAAATACAGTTTCTGAGATTCTCAACAGAATGGTCAAAAATGGTCTGGTAAAAAAGGGTAGGGACCCGGATGTAAAGAGCCGCAAGAGGATTAGCCTAACAAAGAAAGGTTTCCAGGCATACGAGCGTTCGAAATTCAGTCATTCTATCGATAAGGTAATATCTGTCCTACCTGAAGAAAAGCACAAGCAACTGCAGTCATGCTTAGAAATTTTACTGGATACCGTAGTGAAAGAGCTTGCATTTGACCGTGAGAAACTCGTTCTACCCTCTACATTGGCATACAACATGGCAAACTCAACAACGCCAAAGATCCCCAAATAACTGATCATCACAATTTTTATCTCGGGACAATCAGTTGCTCTCGCGCAGCCGGATAGCGGCCGGCGTCACTTCCACCAGCTCGTCATCGTTTATAAAGGCAATGCAGTCCTCCAGGCTCAGGCGCTGCGGGGGGGTCAGGATGACGTGTTCATCCGTGCCGGAGGCCCGCATGTTGGTCAGTTTCTTTCCCTTGGCCGGGTTGACCACCAAATCGCCCGGCCGGCAATGTTCACCGATGATCTGGCCGCCGTAGACCTTGACCCCGGGGCCCAGAAAGAGGCGTCCTCTCTCCTGGAGATTGAAGAGGGCATAGGCCACGGTGGTACAGGCGCCTTTGGCCACCAGTGCGCCGCTGATGCGGTTTGAAATCTGGCCGGCAAAGGGGCCGTAGCCGGCAAAGACATAGTTCATCACGCCCATACCCTTGGTGTCGGTAAGGAATTCGTTGCGGAAGCCGATGAGCCCACGGGTCGGGACCTTATAGATCATTCGGATCATATCGTTCCGCCGAGTCATCTCCAGCATTTTCCCCTTCAGTTTGCCCAGTTTTTCAATGACCGTTCCCCGGTACTGCTCATCCACATCCAGGGTCAATTCTTCGTACGGCTCCTGTAATTGACCGCCCACTTCCTTCATGATGACCTGGGGTCGGCCCACCTGGAACTCGTACCCCTCGCGCCGCATTTTTTCCATGAGGATCGAAAGGTGCAACTCTCCACGCCCGGAAACCTTGAAACCGGCCCCGGCCCCCAGGGCTTCCACGCTCAAGGCGACGTCAGATAGAGTCTCCCGGAATAAACGCTCCTCGAGCTCACTGGAATTGATGAATTTACCTTCCTGTCCGGCAAAGGGAGAATCATTGGGCCTGAAATGCATCGAAATGGTGGGGGGATCGATATGGATAAGAGGCAGGGGCCGGGAATCTTCCGGATCGGTGAAGGTCACACCCACGGTGATGTCGTCCATGCCGGCCACGGCCACGACTTCCCCTGTGCTGGCCGTCTCGATAGGGACTTTTTGGTCCCGCTCAAACCGGAATATCTTGGTAATGCGGGTCGGTGACAGGCTGCCGTCCCGCTTGGCCACCACGACATTTTGATTGATATTCATGGTGCCGTTGATCACCTTGCCGATGCCGAGTTTACCCAGGTAAGCTGAATAGTCAATGGTATTGACCTGGAATTGAAGACCATCCTTCGGGTCACCGGGCGGCGGTGGAATATGGGTAATGATCTTTTCAAAGAGAGGCACCATGGAGCCCCCTTCAACCGAGTCTTCGGCATTGTCATGGGCATACCCCCCCTTGCTCGAGGCAAAGACCACCGGAAAATCGAGCAAATCGTCCGGGGCCTTCAGCTTAACAAAGAGATCGAAGACTTGGTCCACGGCCCAGTGAGGCCGCGCCGCAGGTTTGTCAATCTTATTGATGACCACCAGCACCGGAAGCGGAATAGCCAAGGCTTTTTTCAAAACAAAATAGGTCTGGGGCATAGGACCTTCCTGGGCATCCACCAGGAGCAGACAGCCGTCCGCCATGCGCAGGACCCGCTCAACCTGGCCACCAAAATCCGCATGGCCCGGCGTGTCGATGATATTGATCAAGTACTCCTTATATTGAAAGGATCCGTTTTTAGAAGCTATGGTGATACCGCGCTCCCGTTCCAGGTCCATGGAGTCCATAAGCCTCTCGGTGATGGTTTGGTTATCGCGATACATGCCGCTTTGCTTAAAGAACTGGTCAACAAGGGTGGTCTTCCCATGATCGACATGGGCTATAATTGCTATATTTCTAATCAACTTCTGATTCATAACTTAATATCTTCACAGAATTTCCTATGAACTCCCCCGAATCATAAATTTGGTCCCCGCTTCAAAAATGACCTCCATCTTGTTTGGATGGATAAGCTTTGTTATTAGCCCTTTACCAAACGAGCTGTGATCCAGCTTTTCTCCTTCCTTAAAGGAGCCATCTTGTGCATATACAACCATGGGAGCGTCTTTGGCCTGTTTCATGGCTGTTTCCCATTCTTCGAGAGGGGATATCGTTATCTTCTTAGCCTTTGCCTTGGTTTTTCTCTTTTTTGGAGGTGCTTTTCCTTTTTTGGGGGCCTTGTACACGTGCTCTTTATCGCAGGTCTTGCAAAGCACCTTTTTGACCTTTTTCCCGTCAAGGGCCACAATCACATGGGCAAGATCCAATTTACAACTCGTGCAATAGGCGACTATATCTTCTGAGACTTGATTTGCCATTAATATCTCCTTTCTTCAACGTGTGTTTTTGTCGGAACTGGTTTCCTCTCCTTCGCCAGAATGCCCCGCTACCGGAGGGCAGGCGAAAGGCAACGGAGAGTTTCGCCATCCTTATCAGGATGCTCTTGCAGGAGCGTGGGGAGGCTATATTCCCCGGTCCCGATACAAAAAAGCCATCTCCCGACACGTGCAGGAGTGGCCCGTTTATGTCGATCCCCCGAGAGAAATACCCATATTGGGCACACAAAGAGGAATAAGTCTGGAATTATAGACCTTCTGTGCGATTAAATCAATAGTATAAACTGAGGATCAAACCTCAGTATAAACTGAGGGTCAAAACGCCATTATTCAGGCTTTCCGGCAGAAAGAAGCTTTCAGCCGAACAGCAGATCCCCCGAGCTCCGGCGTTTGTGTTCAAAAGTGCATGTCACAGGTTGAAATAGGCGGCTACTGCGAAGCAGCTTACGGCATTCATCCTCGACGCCCTGGGTCCCCCTGTGGGATGGGATCTTCGAGGAGCATCCTCAACTCTCGCTCGGTCAGGGTTTGGACTCCAACCACGCCAACCTCGAGGACCCTATATTTTACTCTCCTTCGCCAGAATGTCACGCCCCGTCGAAGATCCCGCATAGCGGGGGGAGCGCGGGGAGGTTTCACTATTTATTAACCCAAAATGATAATATATGTTATATCGGCAAACACGATCGG
>JAQYVK010000251.1 GCA_030145585.1 Desulfatiglandales bacterium
AAAGGGGGTAATGGAAGATGATAGACAGGAGTATATCGTCGCTAAGGACACTGAGGCCGGAGACTGACTTTGACAAATCAATCTTCTGGTTCAGGGATGACTTACATCAGCCCTACGCCATATCGCCTATGGGCATGACCACCCTTCAGGCACATCATGCTTGGGGATATCACGTTGCAGCGGAGGAAACCAAACTGCCTCCTTCGAAGGGCGGCCATGTCAAAACGTATAAGGGGAGGGTCTATATTGGATTTGCTTTGATCGATGATCCGGATGAAATAGCTAAGAGGGAGCCGGAATTCGGCAAACTGGTCGACTACTGCCTCGACCACTGGGATGAATATTATCAAAAAAACATCGATGAAGTTAAGGCCAGCCTCGACGCCCTGAACAACGTGGACACGGATCAATTGACATTGCCCCAGCTCCTTGAACATCTGAAAAAGGCGGATCAGACAAACAGACGAAATTGGGAGATTCACTTCAATTTGATGTATCCGGCGGACGCTCTATATTTTACCTTTGAGGAGTATTGTAAAAACCATGGTCTGGAAGAAAAAGATTTTGTGACCATGCTGAGAGGATTTGAGAGCATCGCCACGCAGACCGATGAAGAGCTTTGGAATATGGCGAAATTTGCTGAAACCTGTGGTATAAAAGAAGTCCTCTTGAAGACAGAGGGCAATGAGATCCTGGAAAAACTATCGGAAATGGATAGTGCAGGACCCTGGTTGGAGAAATTTGACCGCTTCCTTTTCAAATACGGAAACCGGGTCGTGGCCGCTCACCTGGATGTCACCACGCCGACTTGGAGGGAGGAACCGGGTCCGGCGTTGGACACTTTAAAAGGCTATTTTGCCCGTATGGACGAAGGGTGGGATTTCCACAAATCCAAGCAGGGAATCATTGAACAAAGAGATAAAGAAATCCAAGCATTCGAGAGCAAGCTCAAAGATGATGAGGCAAAGAAAGAATTCCGACGTTTACTCAAAGCGGCCCAGGGTTCCTATAAATTTCAGGAAGATCACGGTTTTTACATTGACCAGGGTTCCACCGCCGCCCTGCGCGGCGTCCTTATGGCTTGTGGAAAGAGGCTCTATGAATGGAAGCTTATCGAAAATATTGAGGACGTGATGTTTCTTAACTACCATGAGTTGGTCGAAACCCTGGAGGCCGTTATCTATAAGGAAGAGATTGCCAAGTATCATTATGGCGCCCTGGTTCCGAATCTTGTCAAGGAGAGGAAAGAGGACGCCCGAAAGGTTCCGGAACTGGATGCTCCCCTAACCTTTGGGAACGTCCCGGAAAAGATGACAGATCCGATAGGCATTAAAGTGTTTGGGATTATTGATGACATATTGCATCCCAAAGGAGAAAGGGTTGTCGAAGAGAGGCTGGAAGGTTTTCCCGGGTCCCCGGGCATCGTAGAGGGGCCGGCAAGGGTCGTTCTGGATTATCAGGATTTTCAGAAAGTTCAGGCGGGAGAAATTCTTGTATGCCCCTACACAGGAACCGCATGGACCCCGCTTTTCGTGAAGATAGGGGGTGTGGTTACGGACACGGGGGGGATGCTGACCCACGCCGCCATTGCCGCCCGTGAGTACAACATACCTGCAGTGGTTGGGACCTGGAATGCCACAAATTCCATCAATGATGGCGACATCATCAAAATTGATGGAAACGAAGGCATTGTCGAGATCCTTGAGAGGGCAAAAACTGAATAAATAGAACCGCATTCGATATTTATCTGCCGTTTTTGGCGGGTAAAAGTCACTCGAATCCTTGGCCCCTTGAATCCTTGAACCCTTAAGATATTACGATTCAAGCCGGAGCCAGAGATCAGTATATTTGGCATTGTTAAGATGGCTTCTAATAAATAGGAGGGAAAGACAATGGTCACCGAAGATAGAAAAGAGGAGATTCTAAAGGGACTCCATGATGGGGTGGTTGCCTTCGAGGAAGATCGAGTGGAAGAGCTAAGCCAGGCTGCGATCGATGAGGGGATGGATGCCTATGAGACCATTATGGATGGGCTTGCGGCCGGCATGGAAACCGTAGGGAAGCTTTACGATACACAAGAGTATTTCGTCCCAGAGATTCTGATGTGCTCCGACGCCCTTTACAAAGGATTGGATGTGCTGCAGCCCCATGTGAAGGACAAAGAGGCAAAGATGAAGGGCCAGGTCGTCATTGGTACGGTGGAAGGGGACGTGCATGACATCGGCAAGAATCTGGTCAAGATGATGTTCGAAGTGGCCGGGTTCATGGTCCATGATTTGGGCCGTGACGTGAAGCTGGAGAAATTTGTGGAAGAGCAATTAAAAACGGATTCGGAGATCGTTGCTCTGTCTGCATTGATGACAACCAGTATGTTGGCCATGCCCAAGGTCATCGAGATGATCAAAAAGCGCAACCCCAACGTGAAGATCCTGGTAGGGGGGGCGCCTGTTTCAGGCGATGTGGCAGACAAATACGGGGCAGATGGCTATGCGGACAATGCAGCCAACGCAGTACAGGAAGCCATTCGAATGATTAGTCAATTGAGAGAGTTGTAAGATTTCGGTCGGAGAGAATATACCCAAAAGAGGGATGGTGCAGTAAAAGGAGGGCGCGTGTTTCAACTCGAAGGTGAGCAGAGGGTATGTGAGATAGCCGGTGTGCCTTTCGGTGGGCAACCGGGTCAATACCCGACCGTGGTCGTGCCTTCAATCTTCCAAAAGGGTGATCGGATTTTAGAGGGGCGTGGGAGCAAAAAGACCTTCAACGAAAAACTTGCTGAAGACCTGATAACAACGACGGACAAGCTTTCAAAGGAGACCGGTGTCCCCTGTATGGCCGATATCGTGGCCAACCGGGGTGATGAATTCAGGCGGTATGTGGAATTTTTCACCAGCGTCAGTGACATGCCCTTCTGTATCGATGCCTGGACCCTAAAACCCAAACTTGAAGGGGCCAGATACTGTGCAGAAAAAGGATTGCTGGACAGGATGTTTTATAACAGCCTGACCGTTTGGGAGAAGGACATCGAGAGAGAGGTCAAAGAAATTGCTGAAATCGGCGTAAAACATGTCTTATTGGTCGCGTTCGATCAAGAAGATCCCATGCCTTCAGGTCGGATCACGGGAACCCAGAAACTATTGGACGTGATTGAAAAGGCAGGTGCACAATTCGAAAGCATCTTTGTCGATACCTCGGTCATGAACGGCCCGGCCACCGCCATCTGTTCTATGGCAAACAAACTCATCAAGGAGAAATGGGGCTTTCCGTGCGCAAGCGCCCCTTCAAACGGCTCTTACATGTGGAAAGAAGCCCGGGAGTTGTGGGGATTCAAGGGTTGGGCCGGAGCGGATGCGGCGCTGGAAGGAATAGCAGCAGCCATGTATCATGACATGATCTTTTCAGGGCCCATGGCCGGTTCGGGGAGGGTCTTTCCAGCCATCGCTATGGCAGACGCCTTTGCGGCGACGTTCCTTTTTGCAGAGACGAAAAAGCTTCCCCAGACGGAGACCCATCCCCTAAGCAAGCTTTTCCCCGACTTTAAAGACCAACTCACAGCCATGTGAACCCCCTACATGAGCTTTCCTCACTTCTTCAATAAATGAACAGTAAAGGAGAATAAAATTGAGTGAAATGACAGCAAAAGAGCGAGTAATCAATTTTTTTAAGAAAGAACCCATAGACAGAATGCCTTGTTTTAGCGGTATGGGTATGGTGACCATTCAGGCGATCGAGCAAATGGGAATTCGTTTCCCACAGGTTCACACCTCTTCCGAGAACTTGGCACGCTCTGCCATGCTCACGGCGGAGATCTTCGGCTTTGACGCTTCGATAATCCCTTACGACGTGTGTACCGTGGCAGAGGCTCTGGGCCGCGGGATCAGCCTATACGAAGATTCGGATGAGATCCTTTATCCCACCGTCCCATCCAAATGGCCCGGCCCGGAAGAGGTGGAGATTCCCGAAGATTTCCTTTTAAAGGGCCGGATGCCCCTTGTGGATGATGCCATTGGTCAACTGAAGTCCCTCTCGGATGACAAATTTGCCATCGGGGGTTGGGTGTTGGGACCTTTCACCATGGCGGGGCAACTGATCGAACTGGATATTTTGCTCAAGGGAGCCGGAAAGTTCAGGGAAAAGATTGAGGCGTTCCTCGAAAAAGTGACAGACCTCGTCATCAAAGTGGCGCAACATTATCAGTCCCTCGGGGTGGACTACATGAATATCAGGGAGATGGGCACCGGTTCGGATCTTCTCTCCCCTCGTATGTGGAAATCCCTTATCCAGCCCAATCTGAGAAAAGTCTTTGAAGCCTTAGGGTCACCGAAAATTCTCCATATTTGTGGCTCAACGGACATGATCATCGAGATGATGAATGATTGCGGGGCGGATGCCTTGAGCGTAGACCAAAAGAATAATGTCAAGGAGTCCAGGAAAAAGCTGGGGAGTGAGGTTCTCCTGTTAGGCAATTTTGATCCGTTCAACACCCTTGTGCAGATGGAGGCGAGCGAAGTGGAGTCGGTCATC
>JAQYVK010000252.1 GCA_030145585.1 Desulfatiglandales bacterium
TAGCCTTTGTTTTGTTTATAGATCCGATTTTTAATGTGGGTGTAATAGTTAAGTTTACGGGCCAAGAACGGCCTGCGTTGGAGAGAATGCATCATTAACTTTTAAATGGGTTAAGGGAAACCAAAGAAAGGGGGCAAAAGACTATGGAAGACAAGCGAAACAAAACATGGTTACAAGGAAGGGGTTTTTTGACGAAAACCGCATTCGGGATCGCCATACTGAGTTTGGTTTGCTTTGCGGGGCAATCGGTTTTCGCTCAGACAAAGGCTCCGATAAAGATTGGTGTTGCCATCTCTTTGACGGGAAAATGGGCCCGCACAGGAGAGTTGGAAGTGGGCGGGTACAAACTCTGGGGAAAAATCATCAACGAAAGGGGATGTTCCTATGGTGAGGTAGAAAAGCTGGGATGTTCGGAACCGGGACTTCTCGGAAGACCGGTGGAGTTCGTCGTTTATGACGATAAGAGCGATCCCAGTGAGGCCGTTAAACTGATCCGAAAGTTAGTGACCTCAGACAAAGTGGATTTGATCCTGGGCCCCTATGGGAGTGCGGTCTCCAATGCTATCGCACCACTGGCAGAAACTTATAAAATACCGATCATCACCCCTTTGGCGAATTCACCCGTCATCTGGCAAGGAAAGAAAAGGGAGTGGTTTGTCGGTGTTCTTCCGCATGCCTGGAAAAATCTCTATGGTTGCTTGCAGATCGGGAAAGACAAAGGCGCAAAGTCCGTCGCTTTCATCTATTCCGACACGGCATTTCCGACCGGGGCGACCAGACCTCTCGTGACCAAAGCAAAAGAAATGGGCATGAAGGTGGTCCTCGATGAAGCATACCCCAAAGATACGGCGGATTGGGAACCCATCATGTCCAAAGCCTGGTCACGCAAGCCTGATCTGATTTTGGGCGGAGGTTATCTCCCTGATTCAATCGGTCTGGTAAAAGCTGCAAAGGCCGTCAATGCGACCCCCAAGTTATTCGGATGGCTTGTGGGCCCGGCCATAGCTGATTTTGCCAAATCCTTGAAAAACGATGCCGCATTTATCACTGGTGAGACGTTCTGGGAATCCTTCTCGACGACTCCGGGAAACCAGAAGTTTTACAAGGCCTATCTACGGGAATACAATGAGGAACCGTCCTATCACGCCGCCGCGGGATTTGCCGCAGGCCAGATCCTGGAAAGAGCATTAAAGGAAGTCGGCTCCGTGACAGATAAAACGGCCATAAGGGATAAATTGTACTCGATGAAAACCACAACCATTTTTGGGACATTTCAGGTCAATCCCCTTGGTCACCCGGATTCCGGCTATCAGATCGGCAAAGCGACCAATCTTTTCCAGTGGCAAAAAGCTGAAGGGAAGACCCTTCTTCCAAATCAGATGGCTACAGAAGGAATGATCAAACAGATTATATACCCAAAGGGCGAAGCGATGAGTGAAGTCGTCTATCCCTTTCCTGGATGGGCTAAGTAAGCTGCGATATAAACAGGAATAGAAAACGGACGGGCCTGCTTCCAGGGTACCGCTATCGTACATACTACGCAGTCCCGTCTGCTTTTTTGGTCAAAACTCGGCTATTCGGGCATAGAATCTCTGCTCAAAAGATATTTTAAATTGTTTATGACCATTTTTCTTGAGACAATCATCAGGGGATTAATGCTGGGCTCTGTCTACGCCCTCGTAGGCATGGGCCTCACCCTGGTCTGGGGTGTCGTCGGAATCGTTAATATCGCCCACGGCGAGTTTGTTATGCTGGGGGCTTATTTTGCCTTTTGGGCATTCAGCCTTATTCATCTCAATCCTCTTTTTTCAGTCCTCCTGTCCATTCCCGTGTTTTTCTTCGTCGGGGTGTTGATCCACAGACAGATCACGGAGCGATTGGTCAAACAACACGAGTTATCTGCTCTTATTCTGACTTTTGGGATGTCGATTCTCATCTGGAATTTAGCCCAATTTTTCTGGACCAACACCTATCGCTCGGTCTCCTTTTTGAGCGGTAGCTTTCCCCTTTTAGGACTGGTCTTTTCACAGAGTAAGACCGTTTCCTTTGGCCTTGCTGTCCTCATTTCAGCGGCGCTTTTACTCTTTTTGAAGTATTCCAGTTGGGGGAAAGCAATCCGTGCAACCTCGCAGAATCCGGATGTGGCCCTTGTTTGCGGCATCAATACGAGGAAGATGAGAATGATCACTTTCGGCATGGGAATCGGTCTGGCTGGTACCGCCGGAACGATTATCAGCCTCCAGTGGGTGATATTCCCGCAGATGGGCGCGACTTATATCGCCAAAGCCTTTGCGATCGTTGTGCTGGGTGGTCTGGGAAATATACATGGTGCCCTCGTAGGAGGGTTGATCATCGGGGTATTGGAGGGCGTTGTGACCCAATATGTGAGCGCAAAGATGGCCCAGATCATCCCTTCCGCCACGATACTCCTCATCCTTCTGCTCAGGCCTACTGGACTGTTTAAGAAATGAACAGGTTGATAGAAGGGGGAATTCTTATCTGGCTGGGACTCGCCATCCTCGTGGCGTTTCTTATCGCTATCCCATACTTCGCCTCAGACTACTGGATCACTCTTTTTATCCTCGTCTTCATCTTCGCGGTATATGCCTCTGGGTGGAACCTGTTTTCCGGATTGACAGGATATACCAATTTCGGGTTGGCCTGGTTCATCGGTGTGAGTGGATACGTCAGCAGCCTCCTCATTGCAGACTACGGGTTCTTTTGGCTTTTGGCTTGGCCGATCGGCGCTGTATTCACAAGCATCATCTCAATTGGTGTGGGGCATATCTTACTCAGAATCAAAGGTGTCTATTTTGCTATTTCCATGGTGGCCTTAACCGAGGGGACAAGGGAACTTTTTGGCACAAAGTATTTCGCACCGATCACACATGGAGGCCTAGGGGTTCCTTTTGTGGCAGGGATTCAGTTGCCGACGCTCTATTGGGCTATCCTTGCACTTGCTTTTTGTACTGTGATCATCTGCTACAAGGTCTTTTCCTCAAAATATGGCCTTCGCCTAATGACCATTCGGGAGGATGAACAGGGGGCAGAAACCCTGGGCATTCATACCACCAGGGAAAAAATTACGGCCTTTATCCTTAGCGCTTTTTTGGTGGGGCTGGCAGGTTCGATTCACTTCACCTATCAAAACTACATCGATCCATCGTTTGCCTTCAATATCAACCTTACTCTCACCCCCATTGTGATGACCCTGTTTGGAGGGATTGGAACAGTCTTCGGCCCATTGATCGGAGCAATCCTCTTTACTTTTATTCACGAAATCCTCTGGGCAGAGGTCACCCAGCTATATATGGCCGTTTTTGGGGCCATCTTGATGGGGCTGATCCTATTTTTCCCCCAGGGACTTTTGGGCTGGATGAAGGAGAAAGGTATATTGCCAAAGAATCGGAAATTGTAAGCATGAAAGGACACGGATGTCTCAAATAGGACCCATATTAAGGATCGAAGAAGTGGTCAAGAAATTCGGTGAAGTGCCAGCGCTGGATCACTGTTCCTTCGACATTGAGCGCGGATCGATCACGGGACTCATCGGACCTAACGGGGCGGGAAAAACAACGCTCTTTAACCTCATCACCGGTGTGCTCCAGCCGGATACCGGACACGTCTATTTCAAAGGTGAAGATATCACAGGAAAGAAACCGCACGAGATTGCACGAAAAGGGGTAGGTCGGACATATCAGATCATCAGGGTGTTTCCAGGGATGACGCTTCTTGAAAACCTCATCGTTGTTGGGAAGGGTAAGGAGAGCCGTGTGATCGAAAGGGCCATGGAACTTCTTGATCTGGTCAAACTCGTCGATAAAAAAGAGGATTATGCCTCGGAGCTCTCCTTTGGTCAGCAGAAGCTTCTGTCCCTCGCCCAGGTGTTGATGCTCGATGCCGAGCTCATCCTTTTGGATGAACCTGCCGCGGGCATCAATCCGACGCTTCAGAACGAATTGATGACGCTGATTCATCAGTTGAACAGTCAGGGGAAAACGTTCATGATTGTCGAACACGATATGAATGTTATCATGAGTCACTGCGGACATGCGATCGCCCTCAACTACGGACAAAAGATAGCTGAAGGGACCTGTAAAGAGATCCAGGACAACGAAACACTGCTTGAACATTATTTCGGAAAATGATGGAAAGAGGAAATCAAGAAATCTTGACCACGGAGGGGCTTGTCACAGGTTACGGCAAGATGGAGATCCTGCATGGCATCTCTCTTTCGGTACATAGCGGCGAAATCGTTGCACTCATCGGCCCAAATGGTGCAGGAAAATCGACCGTGCTGAAGGCCGTAGCCGGTATCTTAAAAGTCAATTCCGGAAAAGTCTCATTTAAAGGAAAAGACATCACAAACCATCCTCCGCATAGGATCGTGGAAAGGGGTCTGTCGTTCAACCCCCAGGGCAGGGTCATCTTTCCAGATATGAACGTCCAGGAGCACCTTGACATGGGGGCATGGACGATCAAGGATCGGCTGAAAAAGGAAGAGGCCCTGGAACGAATCTACAACTTGTTCCCCTGGTTGATGGAGAAAAAAAAGAGAAAGGCAAAACAGATGAGCGGTGGAGAGCAGCAAATGCTCTCGCTGGCGAGAGCTTTGATGATTCAGCCAAAAATTTTACTCCTCGATGAACCCTCCCTCGGGCTCTCGCCTAAATGGGTCCAGACCGTTTTTGAGAAAATCGTGGAGATCAAGGAATCCGGCATTCCCTGTCTTATCGTGGAGCAGAAGGCTGCCCTGGTTTTAGAATATTCGGATTATGGCTATGTCCTCGAGATGGGAAATAATCGTTTCGAAGGGAGCGGCCAAAGCCTTCTCACAAACCCGGACGTGAGACGTCTCTACCTCGGTGGTTAAAAAAATATTAGACAGGATTACAGGATTGACAAGATATCTTTTACAAAGCCTGGAGGCTGGAGCATAAGATGTGGTCAGGCGTCAAATGTACAATAATCAATCGATAAACATTGCCCTAAGGATTTTAATTCAACATTCAAAACCTACACCCCATCATGACACTTGATGAAATCAAGGACTAACATGCCAAGGGGTGTTCCCTCAATTTATAAGGGTAAAAGCGAAATGAAAAGATCAAAAGGAACAGAAATCTACAAAAGCGCCTGCCGGATGTGTCATGGCGGGTGCGGGGTGCTCGTTCATGTTGAAAACGGTAAGGTTATCAAGGTAAAAGGAGACCCCCAATCTCCCCTCAATAAAGGCAAGATGTGTGTTAAGGGCTTGTCCAGTATTGAACACCTATATCATCCAAACCGGCTCAAGTATCCTCTAAAAAGAAAAGGGAAGAGGGGAGAAGGGAAATGGGCCCGAATCTCTTGGGATGAGGCTCTGAGCGTTGTGACAGAGAAGATTGAAGCGGTCAGAGATCAGTATGGTATCGAATCGGTTGCATTGGGCCAGGGAACAGGAAGACACCATAGATTTCATGCCATCCGATTTGCTAATGCCCTTGGAACGCCCAACTGGTGCGAGCCGGGCACCGCCCAGTGCTTTGAACCCCGGGTTAGTACAGGGATGATGACCTATGGCGATATGCCCATATGCGATTACTATGGGGATATTAATCCGGCATGCCTTCTGGTTTGGGGCCATAACCCAGTGATCTCCGGTCCTGACGGCGAGCTCCAGTTTAGCGTGAAGGATTGTCTTAAAAAAGGGACAAGACTCATCGTCATAGATCCCCGGGAAACAGAAATGGCCCGAAAGGCGGATCTCTGGCTGCAGATCAGACCCGGAACGGATGATGCCCTTGCTTTGAGTATGATGCATGTCATTATAAATGAGAACATCTATGATGCGGAATTTGTGAAAGAATGGACCACCGGTTTTGATGCTCTTGCACAACGTGTGCGGGATTACCCGCCGGAATGGGCCGAAAAAATCACATGGGTTCCGGCGGAGAAAATCAGAGAAGCCGCAAGGATGTTTGCCACTACAAAGCCTGCAACACTCGAATGGGGTGTTGCCCTCGAACATACGCCCAATTGCATGCAAACCGTTCGAGCGGTTGCCTTGCTGCCGGGTATAACCGGGAATATCGATATCCCCGGCGGTTGGGTCATGGGGATGCATATTATGAGGGGAGCACCAGGACTTAGAGAGAATTTGACAGACGAGGCACATTCGCGGCGACTGGGTGCGGATACCTTTCGAATCCTCGGTGGGAAGGACGCCGGGAGTCCCTCTGCACATATCCCTACACTTATGAATGCCATGCGTACCGGAGAGCCATATCCCATCAAGGCCTTTCTGATCTTCGGCAACAATGGGCTGGTGAGTTACGGGGATAGCAAAAAAATCTATGAGAGTCTGATGAGTCTGGATTTTCTCTCCGTCATGGATATCTACATGACACCTACGGCAGAACTGGCCGATATCGTACTCCCGGCGGCTACTTGGTTGGAAGTGGATCAGATCGTCTCTGTTCCACATGTGGCATCAAATGTGGTCATGGCACAGCAGAAGGTTACAAGCATGTGGGAGTCCAGGCAGGATGAAGAAGTCTTTCGGGAACTGGCACAGAGGTTGAAACTTGAAGTGGGCACAGAAGCCCTCGAAGATATTTTTAATAGTCAATTGAAGCCTCTGGATATCACGTTTGAAGAATTGAAAGAAAGAGGTTTCGTCACAGTACCAATCGAGTATGGAAAATATGAAAAAAAAGGATTTAACACACCGTCCGGAAAGGTTGAACTTTACTCGAGTGTCATGGAAAGAAACGGCTATGATCCTCTGCCCAATTACCAGGAACCCCCTGAAAGCCCTTTGAGTGCCCCCGAGCTCGCAAAAGAGTATCCTTTAATCCTGATAACCGGCGGCAGGTCTCAATATTACTTTCATTCCGAATTTCGTCAGATAGAGCCTCTTAGGAAAAGAGATCCGGATCCCATTGTGGAAATAAATCCTGAACTTGCTGCCAGGACACAGATCGAGGAAGGCGATTGGGTTTGGATAGAGACGGTCAGGGGACGGATCAAGCAGAGGGCAAAGCTTACGAAAGGAATCGATCCCAGGGTCGTGAATGTTCAACACGGCTGGTGGTTTCCTGAGGAACCGGGCCCTGAATACGGCGTCTGGAAATCCAATGCAAACGTGCTTACAAGTATCGATCCGCCTTATGACCCTGCAATGGGGACTTATCAGTTGAGGGCTTTGCTGTGCAGGATTTCCAGGGTAGCATAACGGGCGCTACTAACTAGGGAGAGAATTTAATAGTTTGCAGAAAGCATCCCGTTTCTCACCCCCACCCAAACCGGCTGACTGTAAGAAATTAAGCATCTATAGTCAGCACCCCTCGAGGGGGAGGGTTAGGGTGGGGGTGAGAACCCAGTTAGATCATAGAAAAGAAATGCAAACAATATAATGCTCCCCGTAGTAATTGGAAGTGATGACACCTAGTCTAATCGCTTTTAAATGATTGAGGCCGGTGTCTAAGAAGGAACGTGGAATGGAATATAGGATCTTGGGGCGTACAGGATTACGAGTTTCTGTCATGGGACTTGGGGGTGGTGGGCACAGTCGTTTGGGAATGGCAAAGGGTAAGACCGAATCAGAATCCGTGAATATCCTCAAGGAAGGTATTGATGCGGGTATTAACTTTATTGATACCGCAGAACTATACGGGACTGAATCCATCGTGGGTAAAGGTATTCAGGGTATTGACCGGGACAAAGTAATCATTTCCAGTAAAAAAATGGTCCGGGAAGGCATGACTTCAAGTGAGGTGCAGGAAGGTCTTGAAAAAAGCCTCAAAAACCTGGGCACAGACTATTTAGATATCTACCACCTTCATGGTGTAACGCCGGAAGGGTATGATTATTGTGTCTCAGAGATCTATCCTGAGTTCCAGAGGATGAAGGAAAAGGGAATGATACGATTTATCGGGATCACAGAAAGATTTGAAAAGGACTATAACCACCGCATGCTTCAGAAGGGCGTAGATGATGGGATATGGGATGTAATGATGGTAGGCTTCAATATGCTGAATCAATCGGCCCGTAACTTGATCTTCAAAAAGTCGGTCGAAAAAAACATTGGTATTTTGAATATGTTCGCTGTGAGAAGGGCCTTCAGTAATCCGGAACGCCTAAGTCAGATAATATTGGAATTGGTAGAAAAGGAGCAGGTAAACCATGAGGACATTGATGAGAAGCATCCCTTAAATTTCCTTATCCATGAAAATGGCGCCCTATCTTTGACCGATGCTGCCTACAGGTTCTGCCGCTATGAGCCTGGTGTACATGTGGTTCTCTCCGGAACATCAAATCCCGACCATTTAAGAGTCAACATCGAATCTCTCTCCCGACCACCTCTACCAGAAGAGGATGTGGCAAAGATAAAAGAGATTTTTAAAAAGGTGGATTCGGTTTCAGGATCATAATGTAGTATGGTATGAATGATTAGAAGCCATCTCAAAAATGCCAAATGGCCCGATCTCTACATCCGGCTTGAATCGTAATCCTCGAAATATTACCATATATTCCTGCGATTACTTGAAAAAGCCTAAAAGGCTTTTTCATAAGAAGAATCCTCGACTTGTGGCCGGGATTCTTCAGATCCTTACGAAGTCTTTGACCTCGAGCCATTTTTCTATTTTTGAGATGACTTCTAGTGGGGAGAGGGGCGTTTCAAGGTAAG
Organism: Desulfatiglandales bacterium; assembly: GCA_030145585.1. Classification (GTDB taxonomy): domain Bacteria; phylum Desulfobacterota; class DSM-4660; order Desulfatiglandales; family HGW-15; genus JAQYVK01. The sequence continues at coordinate 8,672 of JAQYVK010000252.1, forward strand.
TTAGCTATTGCTTCAGAAAAAAGGAGAAAGGCGTATGCCGCCCAGGATCGAGATATACACGCAAAAACATTGCCCTTGGTGCCACCGGGCCAAGGCCCTTTTCAAAAAGAAAAAAATAGATTTTGAGGAAACCATGGTCAAGGGGGATAGCCCGGATTGGGATAGAATGATTGAGCGTACTGGTGGTCGGACGACGCCGCAAATTCTCATCGACGGGGAAGCGATAGGGGGGTACACAGAGCTCGCTGCCATGAATGCTCAGGGCATTTTAGATGAAAAACTGGGGTTGAGAAGAGAAAAGGCTTACGCATTACTTTATGATGTGATGATCATTGGACTCGGACCGGCGGGCATGACAGCCGCCATCTACGCATCACGAAAGGGCTTGAAGACATTGGTTCTCTCCAAAGACGTGGGAGGACAGCTCAACATAACCGCCGGGCTCGAAAACTATCTGGGCTACTCTTACATCGAGGCCCAGGACCTGATCACCCAGTTTGAAGAACACGTGGATCGTTTTGACATGACCAAGGTCATTGGTGAGGACATCGTGACCATTGAGATCGGCGAAACAATCAAAGTTGTTCGAACGGAAGCAGGCAATACTTACCAGGGTCGCACATTGATTGTGGCAAGCGGGAAAGTGCCACGCCCACTTGGCATCCCTGGAGAAGACCATCTGCTTGGCAAAGGGGTGGCTTACTGCGCCACGTGCGACGCTCCTTTCTACAAGAACAAAGTGGTTGCAGTCGCAGGCGGCGGTAATTCCGCGCTGGAGGCTGCCGGGGACTTGGACCGGTTCGCCAAAAAGGTTTATCTATTGGTTCGCGGGGACTTCTCTGCCGACCAGATCCTCATTGACCGAGTCCAGCGCATGAAAAAAGTGGAAATCCTGAAAGGCCATGAGCCCCTTGAAATACTCGGCAAGGATAAGGTAGAGGGGGTGCGGATTAAAAACCTGTCCGATAGTTCGGAATACCTTCTCGATATATCCGGCATTTTTGTAGAAGTGGGCCTGCTTCCAAACACTGGCTTTGTCATGGACGCCCTGGATGTCAATGAAGCAGGAGAGATCGTTATTAATAGCCAGACCGAAACCGGAGCGCCCGGCGTTTTTGCCGCAGGAGATGTGACCAACGTGAGAGACAAGCAGGTCATCGTAGCCGCCGGAGAAGGGGCCAAGGCAGCCCTCAGAGCCCATGAATATATTATGTCTAAGCGATAGAGCCAGCAGGGTCAGGCCCTCATTGCTTATTATTGGATAAGTGACTAAAATAACTATGATATTCACCATTGATATTTGAACTTGTAAGCCAATCATTTGACAAGGCCTGATTTCAATAAATGACAGAAACTGTCAGAAAAGTATCGAATGTTGTGACCTCTGCTTCTTAGATTTGTACCTCTCGGTTTTTTAGGTTGCTTTAAAATCTATCCTATTCCGTCGCCAATCCTTTCTCAACATATTGAAATAATTCAATAAAAAATGTCCGTCGGGTTGCTTTATTTTGGAGTCCACCGGAAGATTTGCAAGGTTACCTAGTGGCAAACATTTTGCATAAATTCAATATACCTGAAAAATGGTCGTTCCCTTTTTTCTGATCGAAAGGAGGCTCCATCACCATGAAAAACAGCCGACGACGGGACTTTTCGGTGACCAGTTCACTGCAATATAGATTCCTGGCCATGTCTGTCATTTACAGTTTTGTCATTGTTTGCTTTTTTGCCATTGCCGTCTTTGGGCCGGACGTTGCCAAAATGAGTGACCAAAGCATAAGCCTTGAACTTCGCAGCGCGGCAGCGAGCAGGGTACTCACAAAGCACTCATGGGTTTGGATGGCCATATTTTTGCTTATTGTTGTGTTTGGGCTACATTCGTTCCGCGAATTCAAAAAAGTGGCCGGTCCTTTGTATCGATTTCGTTGGGCTTTCGGACAATTGGAGAGGGGCAACGTTGTATACCCGGTGAAAATACGAAAAAAGGATTACTTGCGCGAGGATGAAGAGGCGCTTAATAAAATGTTAGCGTCACTTGTTGGGAGGTTGGGGAAGTTAAACCAAGCGACTGAAGAAGCGTTCAAATCCATCGATGAACTGGAGCAGACCCTGAATATGGGGAGTGAGAAGAGTGAGACGCAGATAGCGTTGTTGCGCGCCCATCGTGAGCATCTTGAGAAGCTTTCAAATGCGGTTAGGTTTTTTCGGCTAAAGGATGAGGGGCAGAAAACGGCCGGTTCAGAGCATAACGCTCGAGAACGTGAAGGTGGCTTTATTGAGGAGAAGGGGTATGGACGATCTCGGTTTGAGACAGGCGTATAAGAGGGTTCGCAGGAATAACATAGGATATACCTTGGTTGAGTTATTAACCGTCCTATCGATAATTCTGATTCTCACAACCTTTGGTGTTTTTGTCTATAATAGAGCTATCGCTTATGCCAAAGGCACGGTGTGCCAAACGAATTTGAGGGCGTTGGAGGCAGCGATAGAATTGTACACCATGGAAACGGATGCGTTGCCCGCTTCCCTGGGTCGGTTGCAGTTAGAGTATATTGAAAAAGGTTATGCCAGGGCAATGGGGGATAGAGGATGGCTCAAAAAGTTATCTTTCTTTCTCGTTAAACTGGATACATCAGACGAAGTTTATGCCCAATTTTTAACCCCTGAAAATCTGAAAACATACGGCGGATCAGAAGGGGCTTTTCACTGCCCCGCTGATCGTAATGGGGGTGCTTCCTATGGAATAAATGGTAACTTGATAGGCAGGCAGTGGTCCAAAATCGATAAGGGCGAGTTGATCATAGCTGACTCTGATCACTACGTTTTCACGACACCGGGTCAGATAGCTGGAAGGCATAGGGGCAAGGCCTTTGTAATAAACAAGAAAGGGGAGTTATTGGAATTGCACCATGAGGGCGATGGTGATGATAAAAAAGTTAAGAAAGATAAGAAAGACAAGAAAGACAAGAAAGACAAGAAAGATAAGGAAGATAAGAAAGACAAGAAAGATAAGAAAGACAAGAAAGATAAGGAAGATAAGGAAGCTGAGAATGACAGCGTTCTAATGATATGCCACAAACCAGGTACAAAGGCAGAAAGAACCATGATCGTAACACAGTCTACTTCATCAGGACATCTAGGTCATGGAGATACTCTTGGTGCATGTCTTGGTGATAGCGGTCAGGGCAATGACGGTTAGTGAAATTGTAAAAAAGGAGACAAGAAGGGATTTAAAAACGGACAACGAAGGAAACAAAGATGCCTTTAAGTGGTTGGCGATTATTTGGCGTTATTAGGGAAAAGGATTATTTTTATCCTCTCATTCTATGGCTGATTCTGTTACTGTGGTACTTGCTCTTTGCAAATAACTTTTTATCCATACCTGAAAGAAAATTAGATAATTTTATTACCGAGCAATCCTTCTGGTTTTTTAATCAAACCCCAATAGAAGCAAAAGAAATTACGATTGTTGCCATTGACGAAGCCTCCCGTCGTCATCTCAACCTTAAATGGCCATGGCAAAGAAGCATTACTGCAAAACTCGTTCGTAATATCGCGTCATTCTCCCCGGAAGTCATTGCTTTGGATATTGTCTTTTCCGGTATTTCTCAAGAAGCAGAAGATAATGCCTTAATATCTGCCTTTAAATCCCACCCCAAGGTTGTTCTGGCATATGTGTTAAACAGACATTCTCAGGAAAAACCTTTCAAAGGTTTTGTCGATGCCACCTCTTCCATCGGATTTGTGAATAAGCCTTTGCAAGGGGGGGTTGTGGATAAGATCAGAACATTTTCCAATTATGATGAGAACGGCCCTCTTTTCTCTCTTGAGGTAGAGGTCCTTCTTGGTTACCTAGGCTTGGACAAAGCAGACATAACCATTGAAAGAGAGGGGATTTTTTTTGAAGATGAACTCATCATCCCTTCTCCACACGGGATCATGCCTATGAATTATCTGGTCCATCCTTCGAATTTCACTATCATACCCGCCTCCATGGTTTTTGAGAAAAAGGTAAACCCCTCTGATTTTACAGGTAAGATTGTCCTTGTAGGAGTGACAGACCCTTTGATCCATGATGAGTATCCTACACCTCTGGGTGTTTGGCCAGGTGTTACCATTATAGGAAATTCGCTCGTCATGCTTTTGAGCAAACGCTTTGTTTATAGTGCATCTAATGGCCAGAACTATTTATTCATCTTTATATTTGGATTACTCATCGTTTTTATTAATGGTAGATTCAGATTCATATATAATTCCCTTATTACGCTTTTTCTTTTAGTGATGACCTATTTTTCGTTTGTTTACCTGCGGGCAAAGGGTATTCATCTGTCGTACCTCTCGATCTTTTTTTCAGGAATTGCCGCTTACATTGTCCCTAACCTGTATAAGTATTTAAACCTCTTGTATTTGAGCAACCGCCTAAAAAATCTGGCCATTACTGACCCGCTGACCGGCTTCTATACGCCCCGATTTTTCCTTTTGCAGTTAGATGAAAAAATGAAAGTTCAAAAAGAATTTGTCTTTGTGGGCCTAAGATTAGGAAATTATAAACGCTTAACCTTAAAATTGAATTTTGAGCAAATAAAGTTACTGAACAGACTTTTTGGTGATTACCTGCAAGCCCGGATAAAAAACCAATTCAAGACAGCGATTGTTTCCCGTATTTCTAACGATACCCTCGGTATCGTGATTGCGGGAGCAGAGAAAAAACAGGTCGTCACTTTTTTTAAAGCCTTTATAAAAAAAGCTAAAGAGCGCGACTGGACTTTGGAAAACGACCAGATACAAATTTCATTACAGGTAGGTTTAATTCATAGGACCAAGGAAAAAACCGGAAGAAGTGATGACGTCATATTCCAGATGGAGAAATTATTTAAAGAAACAAAAGAAAGGCAAATTTTTATTGAAGAATTGGAAGAAATGGTGGGTGAAAGGAGAAAGACGAAGTATAAAGATATTTTAGATTTTATCGCCTATGATTGGGAAGAAAGAAACAAGGATCTGGAACAAAGTCTCAATGAGATCATGGACGCAAATAAAGAGTTGGATCAACTAAATCGGGGGACCCTAACCGCCCTAGCCAGAACCATCGATGCGAAATCGAAATGGACGGCAGGCCATTCTGAGCGGGTGACGCAACTGGCAATAAAGATCGGACGTGTTTTGGCACTCACCCAGGAAGAGTTGGACAACCTGCATCGCGCCGGTCTCCTCCATGACATTGGTAAAATCGGTACGCCGGCAGAACTCATCGACAAGCCCAGTAAGTTGACAGATGAAGAGTATCAGATCATTAGTGAGCACCCAAGCCTTGGTGAGCGCATCCTGGAACCACTAGAGGCCTATGCCGAGGTAACGCCGATGGTAAAACAGCACCATGAGTGGTTCAATGGCAAGGGTTATCCCGAGGGCCTCTCCGGGGAAAACATAAATTTCGGCGCAAGAATTATGGCAGTTGCCGATGTGTACGACGCTTTAAGCTCTGAAAGACCTTATCGCGATGCCATTGAACCTGGTCGAGTCATTGAAATCATAAAGGAGAAATCCGGAAATCATTTTGATCCGATAGTCACAGAGGCCCTTTTTAAGGTCTTGAAAAAAGAAGGAAAACTACAAAAGAACCGGACCAGCAAGGCAACCTCTCCCCCAAGCTGATAGAATGACCTGACACGTAACCCGCCTTCTTCATCTTTCTCGTCGAAAATAGATCACTGAGTCTGTCGAATAGATTACCAAAGCAGCCCAAATCATGATGAATGTCCAGATCTGGGCCTTTGAGAAAGGCTCCCCATAGAAGAAAATTGCCAGTAAAAACATACCGCTTGGGGCAATATACTGCATCAAACCCACTGTGGAAAGGTATAGCCGCTTGGCACCCAAGGTGAAAAGTAGGAGCGGGGCGGCTGTGACCGGAGCGCATCCGATCAAAAGCAAGTCAAGCTTGAAACTCACACGAAATATCGAGCCTGCGCCAATGGAATCGAGATAAAAAAGATATATAACGGCAGGAAGGAAAAGAAACATTGTCTCTACCGCCAGGCCTACCAGCGATCCAACTGGGGCCACTTTGCGGATAAGACCGTAAAATCCGAATGAGAATGCCAGTGTGAGCGCGATCCATGGGAATTCTTTAAAGTAAAAGGTAAGATACAGAACGCCTGTCGCAGCCATAAGCACTGCCACAACCTGCGGTTTTCTTAAGCGCTCACGAAGAAAAAGCATACCCAGCACAACATTCACCAATGGGTTGATATAATACCCAAGGCTGGCTTGTAGAAGATAATTATTGTTCACGGCCCAGATATACAGAAACCAATTACCAAAGATAAAGATCGCAGTAGCAAAAAGCGTCAAGAGCAGCCGAGGATTTTTTAATGCAACCACGAAGTCATCCCAGCGCCGCTGCAAACCGATAAAACAGATCAGAAAGATAACGGACCACACTATTCTGTGCATGATGATTTCCAACGCAGGTACTTCAATGAGATTCTTCCAGTAAACGGGACTCAGCCCCCAGATTAGGAAACCCGATCCTGCATAAAAAACCCCTAAAACTGTTTCTGATCTTGAGCCAATGACGTCAGAATTTTCCAACATTGCTGTAGCCTTGATTGAATGAAAGCACCAGATTTGATTTTTAAGGGAGTATAGTGGGAGTGGATGAGATTTGAAAGGATTATTTGTTCTTCTTGAAAAAATTTGATATATATGCACGCTTGATAAAGGCGTGACTATCACTGAAGGTGTTGGCGGGAGTCGGTTCTATGCAGGCAATGCAACGCCACTTGTCGTCGCCCGCACAGACGAGATGAGAGCACTCCTGAAGGAATACGGCGCAACAGAATAGCCCACATAGTATAAAACCATTCCTGTTTTTTCATTTTTCCCTTTCTTTTTGAACCTATTCGTACTAATTTTTCATTTATTCGATTTTTCTTTTTTTCAGGCTTTATGGTCCGTTTATCGACCTAGAGCCAAAACACAAGGACTTTCTGATGTAATAAGGGGAAAGGTGTCGGAACGCAAAAAGACTAGAGAGAACTGTTAATACTCACTAAGACCGCCCAAATAGAAAGGAGGAAATCAATGAGAAGAAGTATAGCAAGATTTGTTGTTGATACCCATTGTCATATTACGACATTGTATCAACCGGGAACTGAAGAAGGATGGGAAATGGTGGAGAATGGCGAATGGAACGGCCTTCAAAAAGAACTCCAACCCTTTGACAACTGCTTTCTGACCATGTACGACATGGACCGATATGGTGTGGACATGGCTGTCCTTCTCCCGAGTATCCCGGGAACACTCAATGAGACCCAGGCGAAACTCGTTAAGAGATTTCCGGATAAATTCAGAGCATGCTGCAGTGACCAGAGAACGGTTCTTAATGCAATACGCGGTGAAGAACCATGGACTTTCAAGGCCGCTCTCAGAGAAGTTGAAGAAGCGTTACAAACCGGCAATTTCGTCGGCATTGGGGAATTCCCGCCCGGTTCATTTGCGAGAAGCCAGCAGATTCCGGGAGGGGAGGGTGCTATGAGTTTTGAGCAACGTGTGGACGAGTGGGCTGCTCTATGTGAATTGGGAATCAGGTATGATGTGCCCGTTCTTTGCCATGACTTTTTTATTCGTGACAGAGATGGAGAATGG
>JAQYVK010000253.1 GCA_030145585.1 Desulfatiglandales bacterium
ATTCTCACCCTTTCTTCCTGGTCGGGCAATACGGTGATTATTTGACGAGAGCTAACAAGAGTCAACGGCGGACTTGACCCCTTTACATAAGTGCCTGTGTACTCAAGAATGTCGGTCCAAAACAGTTTCTTAATTGACTCAAATTATAGCCTATTCAGGGACATTATTTGGGGTCAGAGGGTTTGGACAACAGCCCGTTGACATGGGACACGCCCATCAAATCGTCTAAAAACTTGTCAACTTAGAATCTTAAAGGCGTGCCCCTTTTCGCATTTCATAAATCGTTTAGAACCAAGGATTTACGCTCAATCAAAGGAACGCTGCAGACATTTCAGGGCTGACTTGCGATCAATACTGGGGTTTATATCGGAAACTTCTTAAACTTTGAATTAGGCGGCTTTGGCTTCTTCTGTGAAAACAGATTTTACCGCCGCATCGAGTTTTTTGCGAACTTGTTCCGTGTTTTCAACGAATCTGACCCCCATCCCACGGTTGACGACTTTATCGACAGGGACATTGAAATTCGACCAGACCACCTCTGCGGTAAGTTCCAGAGGATCCTGCTCGGGTATTTTGATGGCAATGCTAAACTTTTCTCGTAAGGCCATCGGTTTATCACAGACGACAAATGCCCCACCGAGGCTGATATCTTTTAGTTGTACGTTAATAATCCCATCCGGCGTCTCCGCTGAGGCCTTCCAGGAAACCGCCACTCTCCGGTGCTGGCGCTTTTCTTCCCATGATTTTTTTATCGAGGGTGACACGAACTGACCCGAAGGTTCAGCGGCCCTCCGTTTTTTAAAAAAACGGCCGTAAGCAGAAACGAAACAAAGGATGACCACGATTGCCGCGCCGATACCCAAACTGCTAAGGACCATGGTTTTGGTCATGTTTACCTCCAAAGGTCTAAGGGGTGCGTATTGCCAAGGGGACGTAAAGGGTCAAGTCTGCTCTTGACTCATGTTCGATGTAGTCTGCGATCTTTATTATTCTAATCCGGTTCAGCTGGTAATTATACATCCTATCTCAAAGATTTTCAACTAAGTACTTCTCCGCGGTATACTACCATGTAATGAAAACACCAGATGATGATTTCACCTAAATCATTAGCAAGAGTCAACGGCAGACTTGCCCCCTTGACCGAAAGGCCGACGCACGACTGGGGGCCACGGCTGGTCGCTATCCATTACCATGCGGGGGACTTTCACCCCCTACTCTTTGCCGGCTTTTACCGGCGCTTTCGATTTGACCCCTTCACGGCCTGCCCCGTGAAATTCCGAAGGACAGCGAAGCGTATTTCACTGGGGCATGGAACCGACGATTTTCTAGGGTCCGATTGATTGGACCAGGGGCAGTGCTTTAAGCAGAGCTTAAATCACAATAGCCTTGATCCCGATGGGTGACTGGTGCGGATCAGTATAAGCTGGCCGAGAACCGATGAAAGAGAAGTTGCGGGTGTGGGTCAGGAGGCGAAGACGAGATCGAGCCGAAGTGAAGTTAGTAGTCATTCGAAAAAAGAATCATTTTTTTCACGGAGAGGTGTTTTTTATCTTGACTAGCCCTTTAATGGGTGACCCCCTCTCTGGTCGTAATAATCACTTTCACCCAACATAATATGTATGCCGAGCGCTGTAAAAAACAATCCGAAAAATAAATTACTAAACCGGTTTATAAAAAATGTTTTAATTTTAGAACTCATCAATTCCTATTCCTAAACCGTAACGGTCTGGCTAAGGGACCCGCTGTTTTTTATGGGTCCCTCTCCAGCCAGGGATTTAGCTAAGTTCTCTTCTCCGGTGGCCTTCCATTTCTATTCTCGAATTCTAACTTAAAGGCCATTAACAACTCGGTTGGCGCGTGAAATTGTCGACAGAGGTCTAACAACCAAACAGTATTGGTTTTTTTAAGAATCTTCATCAAGTAACGATTGTCCTCAACCTCTTCAAGTGTATACGCGGAACCGCAACTTCTCCCCTTCTTATCACGTTCCCAGATGAAGATTGGCCCGCCGTGTGGCGAGTATGGCTCAAGGTCAACGAAGTGATTCGTTTTACCTATTCTTAGGGTCGCAACAGGATAGTTGTCATATGACTGGTTTGGGTCATTGTGTTCCAGGTCTCTATTCATTCCCTGTCTCCATAACGTAAAGCTTACTGGATTGTGTGGAGCAAGGCGGAACACAATTCCAAGTAAAGCACTGGTTAGCGATTTTCAATATTTCCAGTTCTTTTTATCTCATAGAAAGGCTGTAACGATCGTGTCCCGCTCATTTCTGCTAAGTTTCACCACAGAAGGTTTATTTATCCAAGCGCCAAGCGGGACGCCCTTAAGTTTTTAAAATTCTTATTCAATTAACTGATAATCGTTCTCGCGGGTGATGATTTCTCCCCTCTCCACCGAGTATCCAACCCCGGGAACACTTATCCCTAAACGCCTAGCTAATTCTGTTTGGGAAACGCCTAATTCACGAACCGCCCAATAACAAAAAAGGCTCCGTGGTTTAACCCTTTTTTGCTGTTTGCCCTTTAAAAAGATTTCAGTTACCTCTATCTTGTAAATCTCAGCCACTCTTGATGCAATTCGGTCAAGATCATAACCCAATCGTTTTAACTCATAATTATGTTCGAATTTCTCATTGGCCTCGGAAAGAATATCGTCTACAAAATCCGATTCACCTAATATTCTTTCGTCACTCTTAATGTGACCCTGGCCTTTTAAGCCGTACTTGCTTATCTCTGCCCATCCTCCAAGGCTCCTTATCAAGCCACCCCCGGTCAACTCTTTTCGTCGTCCTTGTTCTAGGCCAGTCTCCACATAAGAATAATATGCTTTTTTTGCTCGTCCAGGCGTCTTACCAAAATAGCTGAGGACATAATCCACATCCTGCCAGGGGCGATCTTTCCTGCCCATTAACATATTGTGCCCACTATAGACATATCTGTTCAATGTAGGAAGGGTACGCACAATTTTTGCCCGGATAGGGTTGAGGTGAATATATCTCACCAGTTCTTTCAGATAAACCTCCTCCTGACATATGATTGACTTGTATCGGTTCTGGAAGAGATGGCCATGTCGCTTATGCCTCCTATTGAAACTGACGACGTATCCCGTGAGCAATCTTCTCATCAATGTGGAAAGTGGAATCGGTCCGGTTCTAAAAAGAAAATGTGCATGATTCGGAAGAAACGCCCAAGCATAGCAAAGTGTCTCAGTTTCAGGCAGCAAGTTGGAGAGTCGATCTAATAAATCTTCACGATCCTTATTATTCCTGAATATTTTTCGACGTTCTATTCCCCTGATCATAATGTGATGAAGAACACCTGGTGCGTCTAATC
>JAQYVK010000254.1 GCA_030145585.1 Desulfatiglandales bacterium
GCTGTTTGTGTGTCCGGTCACAAGTTAAATGACCTCCGCTAAAAACGGAGGTCATTTAACCCTTTCATAGTCTTCTTTCCAAAATGATTACATCGATTTCAAAGTACCGGTCTTAGGAATATAGGGATGCTCCTCATTATAGACGATCTTTTGTTCCCAAGCCCATTTATCACCCTTGATCCATTGTGCCCCGACCAATGGGGTTCGACTGTAATTTTGACGGTTATATTTCACCGGTCCGACAATGGTACTCAACTTTGTCGCTGCGATGGCGTTTCGCACTTTCTCTTTCTTCACGGACTTGGCCCTTGTCAACACATCGTAGACCAGCTCCCAGGCGGAATGCTTGTAACCCATGGGCGGGGTCCACTGCTTCTTGGTATCTTTTTCCCAGGTATCACAGAGTTCCTTGGCTGTCTCTCCGGTCAACGAAGACTTGAAAGGATGATGGGGACTCCACCACAGCTCGGTGGTCAGTCCCTCTCCCAGGTCTCCGCCTAGAGCTTCGACTGCCGAAGGGAACAGGAGGGCCTTACCAACCGTGACTGCCTTGGGCTTGAAACCGATCCGCTTACACTGTCTCCAAGCCGTAGCAAAGTCAGGCGGGAGCAAAACTCCGGTCAGAATTTCCACATTGGCCTTCTTGAACATATTGAGTTGGGAGCCGAAATCCTTTTGGAAATATGGAAATCTACCCGGGTCAATGATTTTGTAGCCTTTCTCCGGGCCTCTCGTGTTAAAGACACGGGCCCACTCGACACCATCCATATCATTCGGCCATAGACCACCCACAACCTTGTTGGTCCCCAGCTGATCCCACATGCCGGTGAACACATTGAAAATATCATCATTCGCGTTCCAGAAATGCATGAATGACCAGTGATAGGGTCCCCCTGTCAGCCAATCACCAACAGGTGAATCAATAGCAATACATGGGACTTTGAACCGCTCGGCTATGCCGGATACCGGCACGGTTGTATCAGGAGTATGCAAGGGAACGATGAGGTCCACCTTGTCATCGAGGATGAGCTTGGTTGCAAGTTCGGCCGCCTTGGTCGGGCTGCTCTCCGAATCTACGATTTTCCATTTTACGGGGACCTTTTTGCCATATTCCTCGATATAAATACCACCCTTTTGGTTGATAACCTCCATGCATCTTTCGTCGATCCAGGGTGACGGTTCCCCAAAGGCCGCAATCGGACCCGTTGAGGGATTTACATAACCCACAAGAATATGGTCTCGCTTCGCTGCCTGCACAGGCTTCGCAAAACGGGGCAGAACAGAAGCGACACCAACCGCTGCCGTGCTCTTACCCACTTTTTTAATGAACTCGCGCCGGGTGAACTTTTTTTTCTTTATCCTTTCCATATTCATTCCCTCCTTTTTCATAAAAGGTGAACGTTATTCTTTTCCCAACCTCTAGGTCCCTTAATTCCACTCACAAACTATGGACCTCCCTATTATCTCCTCCTTTCTCGTTAAATTTTGGTGGTCTTCAGCTCTTCCTGCAGAAGTCTACTTATAGATGCATCCAGCTCTCCTTTAGAGGAAGATAGTGCCCAGGGTTACACTGGTCTTCAAATCGACACTCAATTTCGCTGTCTCATAGCCCGGATACTCTACCTCCAGTTGATATTCACCGCTGCTTTCTTCAAGCTTATCGACTTTAAAATCCCCGTAATTGTTCGTTAGGACTTCATCGAATGCCTTTTCATTGCCTTTGCTCACGGAAACCTTTGCTCCTTCTGCACACTCGTCCGTATCCTGCAGGGCCACACTCCCCGCGATAAAACACTGGGTGTAACGATATAGATTCTGAAAAAATACATGCGGCTTCGACTTGTGCTGGGGCTGGTAAATCTCAAGTTTCTCGGACGCTATGATCTTCTCCCTCTCAGAATCTTCGCAATGGATGAAGCGCATCGCATCCGTCGGACAAGCCTGGACACATCTTGGTTGTTCCCAACCCTCCTCCAATAAATGAACGCAAAAGGTGCACTTTTGCGGCACAGCCTTTTCGTCGTTCCACCAAATGGCCCCATAGGGGCAGGTATCGACAATATCCTTCTGACCTTTTGCTTTCTCCGGATCTATGAGAACAATCCCGTCTTCCCTCTTGTATATGGCGTCCCCCTTCGTTTTCGCCATACAATGCGCATCATCACAATGCATGCAGGGAATAGGAAGAAAGGCGACATCCACTTTCGGGTACCCACCCCTCTCCTTACGCATGATGTTCATCCACCTGTGACCGTGCCTCGGTTGGGCCACCGAATAGGGCGGAAAATCATTGTCATAGTATTCGTCCTTGCAGGCCAGAAAACAATTGTTGCAATCGTGGCATTTGGCCACATCTATGATTAAATTCCATTTTTTCATTGCATTCACCCCCTTTAATATTTTGCTATCTGCACTAGGCAGGAATTGGGCGCCTGGCCGCAGGAATTTTTGGTGATATAACGACTGGGTGTGAGGATATTGACGCATCCACATTTTTCTATGGATTCACCCGGCTTGCCCTGTGGATCATAGTCTGCACAGGATTCGTAGGAGTGGACCGTTCCTGGGGGAACTCGTTCGGTCACTTGAGCCGCACATATGACCTCTCCCCGGTCATTGAACACCTTGACCAGGTCCTCGTCCCCGATCCCCCGTTTCTCAGCATCCACGCTGTTGATCCTGATGATCCAGTAATAATACCCATCCTCCTTCAAAATCCGGTGGTCCTTGACCTCGTTTATCCAAGCCTCTTTCGAATCTCCCATGGTGTGAAAGCTGAATCGGGGATGCGGGGTCAGCATCTGCAAGGGATACTTGTTGTAAAGTTTCGTGGTATGATGTCCCTCCCAGGAGGGAATGTATTTGGGGATAAGCGGCCTCTCTTCATCTCCCGGATCGAATTTCTTGAGACTGGAGGATTCAAACTCTATCAGACCGGATGTGGTCTGTAGCCCTTTGCTGAACTCTGCCTGGGTCTCGGGATGGGGACCCCAGTCCGGCGTATCTTTATTCCTATCTTCGGCGAACCATCTCAGGGCGGGTGTGGATTTGTAGTCCTCAGGTAGGGGTACGACGAAATAACCCTTCTTGAAAAAATCCTCCCAGGAAATGTGCTTGGGTAAATCACTCGCATCAAACATCCTCCTGGCCCAATCAAGCTCAGTGAGACCCCCATCCGTGTAGACGTCATAGAGCCCCAGCCGCTTGGACAGAAAGGCGAATATCTCGTAATCCGATTTCGACTCTCCCAGGGGCTCGATGCATTTTTTTTGAAGGCTGATCATCCGGTGGTTGACCTGGATGTAAGAATCTGCAATGTACCCGGAACAGTTGGCAAACTCGCTGATATCCCACCTCTCGAAATTGGTGCAGGCGGGCAATATGATGTCCGCATACTTGGCCTCCCCTTCCATCCAAATGGACTGGTTTACCACAAAGGGCAGCCTGTCGGTCTGATAGGCCTTCACGTAGCGGTTGGTCTCATTCATGGTGCCAAAAAAGGACCCGCCATATTTGTAATACATCTGAATCTCAGGAAAGCCGTCCGCCGGATACTTGTACTTGTGGAACTGTGCCTCAATGGACTGGCCGCAAAAACCCTTTCCCCTCCATTCGTATTTTCCGTCCAATATGGCTTCCGGGATCCTGAGCCTCGGGATGTGCTGGCCCATGGGGCTATTGATGTTGGAACGGGTGGGATGGTCGTGCATACGGTAGACCCAACGAAAGCCTGCCGCTGAATTGTCTACATCACCTGATATGCCCCCTTCCGCGTAACCCGGGAATACGAAATCCGTGTTGGATGGCGCACCTTGGGTTGTTCCCCAGATGTTGATGCCCGGTTTTCCGAGCCCCTGCATGGCGATCAAACTGATCATAAGGCGAGCCCATTCTCCGCCTGTCGCCGACCTGCAGGCACCTCCCCATCCACCCAGGCCGCCGGCAGCGAGCATGGTCTTCTTGGAGCCCCACTCCCTGGCGAGAGCCCTGATCTCCCTCGCGGGGATAGTGCTTTCCTTCTCGGCCCACTCGGGTGTCTTGGGTATCCCGTCTTCCTTGCCCAGGATGTAGTCTTTCCATTTGTCAAACCCGACCGTACGGCTTTCAATATATGCTTTGTCATAGAGGTCTTCGGTTATCCAGACATAGGCGATAGCGCAGGCCATGGCATTGCCTGTATCCGGTCTTGGGGCAAACCATTTATCAGAATACATACCGGCCGTGTGATTATAGAAGGGATCGATAAAGACCATCTTGACCCCTAATTCCTTCAGCCACTGACGACGTGAGGTGTGCTCGAAGGCGGAGTAGATACCATTGGTCGCTTCCGGATCAGAAGACCAGAATACGATCATCTCGGTGTGCTTGAGGGCATCCTCCAGCAGATCGTACTGTTCGGGAATACCAAGACGACCGCTGAAACCCCAGTTGTGCATGCCTCCCCAGTGCCATCCTTCCCAGCTGTCCGGGTTATGATCTGCGTAGCAATGACCAATGAGGTTCATAAACCTGAAATAGGAACTGTGGCGGTAACCGATATTCCCCCACAGATGATGGGACCCCGGGGTGGTCAGGATAGCACCTGCACCATATTCCCGTTTGACCCGTTTAATCTCGTTTGTAACAATGTCAGCCGCTTCGTCCCAACTGATTTGTTCGTAACCCGATTCTCCCCTTTTTGTACAGTTACGATTACCGTCCGGATCGAAATCGACCCGCTTTAGGGGATGTAGCAATCTCTTGGGAGAATAAACCATTGAGCGCCAAGCAAGAGAATAAGGTGCGATGGTCGTTTTTCTTGGAGGAGAAAACTCCCTCCCCCTCGCCTTTATCACCCAGGAGTCTGCATCATCTCCATCCAATTCCATGGGTGTAATACGTACAATCCGGCCATCCTGCACATACACAAACACCGGTCCACCCGTGGTCCCACTGGTCAATTTTTCTACTTCTCCCATAACGATAAACCTCCTTTTTTAACGTTTCATTCCAAACGCAAATCTCCAATGACGTTGATGATGGCCGTGCTCATCATATTATTGTCCATCGATTTTAGATAGTATGAGCTTATTACTCAAGTTTCGCACCCCTAAACAGGGTGAAACCCTAAATAAACAAGATTTCTAATCTAAAAACAGCGACGTATTTTGTATATCCAGTTCATTGCAGGTCTTCCAACTGCTTCGTTCTGGATTCCGGCTTTCGCCGGAATGACGGGCACTCGCTCCATATTGTCATTCCGGCTAATCCTCCAAAGGAGGATAAAAGTCGGAATCCAGGAGTCTTGAAAATCGAATACACAACTATTTTCGGGTTGAGAGCCCATTGTTATGACTATCTTGTTCAATAAAGCGGTACGAAACTTGAGTAATTACTTTTTCCTGACCTCGATTAGGATCGGTTATCAACGGAACCCCCTTTTTAACAGGGCCACTATGTTGTTTCACAATACCTACTTCCGACGGGGTGATAGTATTTCAAAGCCCAGCTTTTCCTGCAACGTCCCCATGATGCCTTTGGGGGCGATCAGAATCACCAAAATAGCTATGGCGCCCAATATGAGCATACTGACCGAAAAATATTCCGCCAGAGTCTGGGATAGTAGGACAAAAACGAATGCGCCAACGATCGGCCCCTCCAAAGTCCCTATCCCGCCGATGATAACGATAAAGACCAATTTTACCGTCCAGTCAATGGCAAAGGCTTTATAGGGCTGAATAAACACCTGGAAGATGTACAAAATTCCTGCAGTACTACCCGTAACAAAGGCCCCTATGAGAAAGCAGTAAAGTTTGGAACGGAAGACCTCCACCCCCATGGTTTCAGACACCGCTTCATCATCCCTCATAGCCATCAGCCCCAAGCCCAACTTGGACCTGAGTATCCCATAGACCAATGCAACGGAGCCGACCCCGACAATTAACGAAGCGTAGTATATCTCCGTCATTGAAATGTTTGGATTCGGCTTGATAAAGAGGCCCATGCCGTACTTGGTGTATTCCCAGTTACTAAACCAGATCAACAGCGCCTCGGAAAATATCCAGGTCCCGATAGCGAAATAGACGCCTTTCATCCGGAAGATGAATAGGGACATAAACAGGCCCAGCAGAGCAGAGAACACCCCTCCCAGAAGAACACCCAACCAGATATAAACACCATAGTAATTGCTCATGACGGCCACGACATAGCCGCCCATTCCCACAAAGGACTGCTGTCCCAAAGATATCAAACCGGAATAACCCGCCAGCAAATTCCACATCTGAGCTAGGGCCAAATAGAGGAAGAAAAGCATACAAAAGAAAAGGAGATACTGATCCCCCATCAACGGAACAATCCCCAATATCAACACCAGCGCCGCTAAAACATACCACCTGGAATTGTAAATGGCCTTTTTCATAAACACCTATACCGTCCCGAATATGCCCTGGGGTCTCACTGCCAGGACGATGAGTAAGACCACATAGCCACAAAAAAGCTGATATCCAGGACCGAAGATCTGGGCCCCCAACAGCTGCGAAAGGGCCAAAATAAGCCCTCCAGCCAGGGTCCCTTTCATACTCCCAAGGCCCCCTATGACCACAACGCCAAAGGCTATGATCAGATATTGAGGCCCCGTATGAGGATAAAAGGTGAAGGTCATCCCCACCAGCACCCCCGCCACTCCCGCGGACATCATTGCAATCCCCATCGCCTTGGCATAGATGTTCCGGGTGTTCACCCCCATCAATCGCGCCGCAACCTCGTCATCCGATGCCGCACGGATTGCCCGACCCAAATATGTCCTTTGGAACAAAAGATAAAGGATGGTAATGACTGCCACACCGATCAGGGCATCCAGGAGATAGATCACCGGTATGTTGAGATAGGAGGTTATGGGGATCGTCTTCACCGCCAGATCTGTCATCAAGCTCCTTGCATCCGGCGTGTAGATCATTAACAGGAGGTTCTGAAGGATAATCGACACCCCGAAAGCCACCAGGAGGGGGGGTTCCATCTCTTTCCCCAAAACCCGATTCAGGAGAAAACCCTGCACGAAAAAACCGACGAAGTACATTATCGGCACAACCAACAACAGTGTCCAGAGGGGGCCGATTCCCATCCAGGTGCCCAGAGAGAGGGAGAGGAAACTGCCTAAAATCATGAGATCGCCATGCGCGAGGTTTACCAACTTGACAATCCCGAACATGGTGGACATGCCTATGGCAATGATGGCATAAAGACCGCCCAGTAAAATGCCGTTCACTATAGGTTGTGCAAAGTCTTCCATGATGTTTACCGTAAGTCGACTGCTACTTTTAAAGGGGTTGCTTGATAAAAAACGCGCTTAATAAGTTCAGATGGTTGAATTAGTTTAATTGGTCTAATTGGTTTAATTGGTTAAAACCAATAGAACTAATAAAACCAATCGAACCAATAAGACCTTCTATATTTTTACAGCTTACCGCTTACTGCTCACCGTTCACGATGATATTCATTAAAGTCCAAAATAAGCCTTCTTGACTTCATCTTCAGTGAGAGACGAGGGTTCACCCTCCAAGACAACTTTACCCTCCAACATGACATAGGCATGGTTGGCCGCTTTGAGGCTCCTCCTGATGTCCTGTTCAACCAGGACAATTGTAAGACCCTCTGCGTTTATCTGCATCAAGCGTTTGTAGATGTCCTTGATGATCATGGGAGCAAGTCCAAGGGAAATTTCATCGCAGAGAATGAGTTTCGGTTCAGACATCAAGGCCCGACCAATAGCCAGCATCTGTTGTTCTCCACCACTCAGGGTGTCGGCCATTTGGTTTTGACGCGCCTTGAGCACCGGAAACAGCTCATGGATATCTTTAAGGGATTTATTTTTATTGGGTCTCGATCTGGGCACATAGGACCCCATAACCAAATTCTCATTTACGGTCAGCCTCGTAAATACCCGCCTTCCTTCCGGGACCAACGAGATCCCTTCTGCCACGGTCTTATGGGGTACTAGGTCTCCAATCTCTTGACCGAAAAACTCGATGGTACCCCTCGTGGGAGTCAAAAGGCCTGAAATGGTGTTAAGGAGGGTGGATTTGCCCGACCCATTGGCACCGATGATCGAAACCACCTCCCCTTTTTTCACATCCAGAGAGACGGCCCATAGGGCCTGAAAATCCTTGTAATGGGCATCCAAATCAAAGACCCTAAGTGCCAAAACCTCTGCCACTATTCCTCCTCCGCCCCGAGGTAGCCATCGAGCACTTCCGTTGAGTTCATCACCTCTTTGGGATCCCCACACTGAAGCCATCGCCCCTCGGATATGGCCAGTAATCGATCCGCCCCTTCCGCCATCATCATCAATAGATGTTCGATCCAGACGATCGTAATGCCTTGTTCCGAAATCTTCCTGACAATTCCCAACACTTTCGTGGCCTCTTTTTCCGTCAACCCTCCGGCAATTTCATCCAGCAGGATGAGAGTTGGCTGGGTGGCCAAGGCCCTGCCAAGTTCAAGGGTCTTCCGATCGAGCAGAGGAAGCGAACCAGCGAAATGGTCCGTTTTGGACATCAGACCGATCAAATTTAAGATGTCCTGCACTTTTCCTCTTGCCCGCTTCTCGCTCAACCCGCCTCCATGTACCGCCCCCACCAGTAAATTTTCAAAGACAGTCAGCTTGTCAAAGGGTCTTGGGATTTGATAGGTTCGTCCTATACCCCGCCGACACCTCTTTGCAGGGGATTCATGAGAAATATCTTTTCCTTGATACTGGATGTCGCCTTCATCCGGTTTATAAACACCGGTGAGAAGATTAAACAAGGTCGTCTTACCCGCACCATTGGGACCCATGACACCCAGAATCTCACCCTCTCTCACCTCGAAAGTGAGGCTATCGACGGCTCTTAGACGACCAAATGTCTTGGTCAAAAGATTGACTGCCAGGATATCGACCATCTCACTACGACCTCATCCACTCCTCTCTGGACCAAGAGGAGAATTTTCTTTCCGTTAATATTACTGACGCCTTTTCCCTAGTGAATAGACCTTAGTGCTCTTTGGTCCATTTCAGAAGGTGGTTCACCAATCCCTGACGCAAAGCATCCGCCCTTTCCGTAGGCCACTCCTGAAAACCGCGTCCGGTCTTCAAGCCTAAATCCCCCTGCTCCACCTTCTCTTTTAAGATGGGCGATGGGCCGTGGGCGTCTTCTATGTGCTCCAGAACATAGTTGTGAATGGCCAGAGTCAGATCCAGGCCCGCCATATCGGCGGTTTCCATCGGGCCAAGGACGGGCAGCCTCAGGCCAAAACTGTTTTTAACGGCCTCATCCACCTCGGCAGGTCCGGCGATACCGTTCTCGACGATCGAAATCGCCTCACGCCAGAGGGCATGTTGCAGCCTGTTGGCCAAAAATCCTGGGACATCCTTTTTCACACGAACCGGATGTTTCCCAACTGCAGACATGAGGGCCATGGTTTTGTCCATGACCTCCGCAGAGGTCTCATCTGCCTTGATGACCTCCACCAGTGGAATCAAATGGGGTGGATTCCAGAAATGGGTCCCCACGATCCTCCCCCTTCGTTTTGAATTCTTGGCGATCTCCGTAATACTGATGACCGAGGTATTGGTGGCTAGGATCGCCTCCTCCGAACATAGGGCGTCCAGTCTCTGAAAAAAGTCCTGCTTCAAGGCCAGGTCTTCACCAATAGCCTCTTCGACAAAATCCGCATCCGAAGCGGCCTCGTCAAAATCACTTGTCGTCTTGATCCGTTCGATGGCCGGTTCAATGTCCTCCTGACGACCGATACCATTTTGTGCCATGGTCTCCAGATTGGCACGGACCTTGTCAATGGCTTCGGGCAGGACCTCGGGACGGCGGGCCCATATTGTCACATTGTAGCCTTTCACGGCAAAGATCTGGGCAAGCCCTGGTCCCATCATGCCGGCGCCGAGAATGGTGATGTTTTTAATGTCTTTGATATCGTTACCCATATTTTCCTCCTTTACCATGCTGATGTGCCTCCGTCTACATATAGAACGTGTCCGGTGACCATGGCACTGGCTTCTGAGGCCAGATAGACCACGGCTCCTAAAAGATCTTCCGGTTCCGCCGGCCGTCCAATAGGGATCCTCTGCATAAAAATTTTGTACATCTCTTCATCCTTCAGAATCGGCTCTGTCAGTGGTGTCCAGAAGATACAGGGGGCGATGCAGTTGACACGAATGTTATGTTTGGCCCATTCAATGGCTATTTGTTTGGTCATGATGTGCACGGCCCCTTTGCTGGTGGCATAGGCAGAATAACCGGCCGGGTGTCCGTGAAGCCCCCTTATAGAACCGACCGTCACAATCTTTCCCCCATCTCCCTGCTTGATCATCTCCTTCGCCGCCGCCTGACAGCAGAGCAATGTCCCATCCACATTGGCGGCCATCACCTTTCTGAAATCTTCAATGGGCATATTTTCGGCTTCGGTTCGCAAGGCAATCCCCGCTGCCGTGATCAGGATATCGACCTTTCCAAACTCATCAATCGTCTTCTTCATCATACTGTCAACGCTTTGAGGATCCGTCACATCACAGGATACCGGCAGGGCTTTTTTACCAAGTTTCTCCACTTCAGCCGCCGTATCTTCCAGTGTGGACAGGGTGCGGCTCGTACAGACCACATCGGCCCCATAAAGGGCAAGACCGATTGAGATCGCTTTCCCGGCGCCTCCCGATCCACCGGTGACGACGGCTACCTTTCCTGTAAGATCAAACATATTCTTTAATTCATCTAAACCCATCTTGGCTCGCATTTTCTTTCCTCCCCTTTTATTGGTTTCTGGAAAACCCCGACCTCTGGGCGGAGTCAGAGTCAAATGGCTCTGCTAAGAACGATGACATCAGCTGTTTAAATCCGAAATCCCTGGCCCAGACCTGAATTCATTTGATTCGATGTAAAACTATCATTTGTATATATCACTGTAACAAATATCTATGCCCAATAAAGTCGCGCCAGGGCGGGCCGAATATCGAAATCCGAAACAAATCCAAAGCAATAATGTTCCAATGTTAGAAACAAACACACCAATTTTAATAATTCACTTTATCGATCCCTTTGAGCTCGAGGATCTCTCTCGCCTCATCCTCTGTAGCGACTTCAAGTCCTAATTCACGGGTAATACGAATCGCCTTTTCCACCTGTTCCGCACTGCTTTTTGCCAAGACCCCTTTTTCGAGGTATAAGTTATCCTCTAAACCGACTCTCCAGAATCCCCCCTCCAGGATATTGACGACACCCATGTTCAACTGGAATCTTCCGGCAGCACAAACAGACCATTTAAATGTCCCGAAGGCCTTTCGGGCCGTGTTGATCAGGTACATCAAATTATCTATGGTCGCAGGAATGCCGCCCAAGATCCCTAAAACAAATTGTAGATAGAGGGGCTCCTTAAGATATCCTTCTCTTACGAGCTGAGCAAGATTATTGATCTGACCCACATCATAGACTTCAAGTTCCGGTCTGGCCCCTACTTCCTTCATCGATTCTGAAAAGACATGAAGTGACTTGAAGTTGTTTGCGAAGATAAAACTTTCAGTACCTGCCAGGTAATCCTTTTCCCATGGATACTTGAATTCTTTGTATTTTTGTAATACCGGATAGAGGGCGAAATTAAGTGATCCGGCATTAAAGGTGGCCATTTCAGGCGAAAGTGATTTCACGACCGCAATCCTCTCTTCAGGGGTCATGGTCGGGCTTCCACCCGTTGTCGGAGTGATAACTACATTTGACCTGGCCTTTATACCACTCAGAATCTCCTTAAAAATTTTGCCGTCGGAAGAAGGGCTCCCATCTTCCGGATTTCGCGCATGAACGTGCACGACGGCGGCTCCTGCCTCGTGACATCTCACCGCTTCATCGATGAGTTGTTGCGGCGTAAACGGCAGATATTGTGACATGGACGGTGTATGGATGGCCCCTGTCAGAGCAGCTGTAATGATTACTTTTCCCATGGTCATGTCTCCTTTTTCTATGTTGGATATATAGGTTAGAATTTTACACTTGAAACCAGTATCGACCTTCAGGTCTCATTTGGAAACATCTCCCTCCCGCCTTTCCAACTCTATCCGTCAGCGGCTGTAAGGGATAATACCGGATCCCATTTCTGTAGGCCTCCCTGGAAAATTAATCAGGGTAATTTATGACCACCAACATGCTTGCGGGCTTGTTGGTATTGTTGATGATTTCCCGCCCTTCGTTGGCGCCGATGTAAATGGAGTCCCAGGGTCCCAGAACGACCTCTTCCGTTTTGGTTTTCACCGTGACCTCACCCTTTAGGACAAAATAGATCTTCTCGGTCGGGGATTCATCATACTCAGCCCCGCCCTCGGGGAGAAAATGGGACAGGCCCATCCAGAATCGCTGAGCCCCGCTCTCCTCTTTCCCGTGAAGCCTCAGTGCCGTCATCTTGAAATGTTTCGGTGCCTCATAGGGTTTTACGTCTTTCAGCTCAATTTTTTTCATGGCTTTCTCCTTTCATCTTATTCATTGTGTCAAGATTTACTATAAAACTCGATATATCTGTGGAGGGTTCGTTTTTAACCCGCCGCTTTTTAGCGGGTTAATTTCACTCGACCCCTCGACCCCTTGGATCCTCGAATCCTTATATCACCCGCCTACTGTTCCACCGTCCACTGAAAGAACATGCCCGGTGACCATCTCACTGGCATCAGATGCCAGAAAAATTGTCACACCAACAAAGTCTTCCGGCTCCGCCGCTCTCCCGATCGGTATCCTGGCCATATAGCCCCTGTAGGACTCTTCGTCACTAAGTATAGGCTCGGTGAGAGGCGACCAGAAGATACATGGTGCGATACAGTTAACGCGAATCTTGTATTTGGCCCACTCGAAGGCGAGTTGCTTGGTCAAATAGTGAACCGCCGCCTTGCTTGTCCCGTAAGCCGAATACCCACCTTCGTGTGCTTGGAACCCGCGTACGGAGCCGACGGTTATGATGTTTCCCCCTCCTCCCTGTTTAATCATCTCTCCGGCAACGGCTCGGCTACATAGTAAAGTCCCTCTGACATTGACATCCATCACCTTTTCCCAATCTTCGATCGGCATCTCGACCGAAGGCTGCCGATGGGCGATGCCCGCACCGTTAAAGAGGATATCGATCTTTCCGAATTCATCGAGGGTCCGGCTCACTGTCTGATCGACATTATCAGGATCTGTGATATCACAGAAGATCGGCAAAGCCTTTCTACCCATTTCCTGAATTTCGTCAGACACTTCCTCCAGGAGCGGCATCTCCAGGCCACAAACCACCACGTCCACCCCATAGGCAGCCAATCCGATCGATACAGCTTTTCCCAAGGCCCCTGAACCACCGGTAACCAGGGCCACTTTGCCATTCAGATCGAAAAGGTTCCTAATTTCCTCGATGCCTTTTTTTACTCTCATCGCTCCTCTGAGTAAAGGTAACCGGCAACCGTTATCCCTTATTTTACTCCTTACACCGTGTGCCTTATACCTTGCACCTTTTTGTTATTTGCACCTTGTACCTTGTACCTTTCTTTCACTTATACCTTAAACCTTTTTTTTAATTATCTCCCTCATCCATGATGACTCCGGTGCCGTAGTACTTATCCAACGGAATCTCATCCGTATACTTCCCTCCCTCGAACACATGTGCCGGCGAATCCGCGTGCGTGGTGCAGTGCATCGTGGTCGTAATGAGCTGGGGGAGCACGCCCGATTTAGCATGATAATGGATACGCTCAATTTTGACATCCGAAAAATAAGGCCACAACGGTGCATTGTGACCAAATTAGTGACTTAGATCGACTAGTTTTGTTTTCCCCATTTTTAATGTCTACTTTTCTATATTTGATGAGTTGGTTCGTTAATCCATTCACATTATGGGTATTAATTTATGTTTCCATTCGTATAATAGAGTTGCGCCGAAATTTTTGCCGCTGTCTCTTTCACCTTGGGAACATAGGATGAATCATTGTCCCATGTGATCCGCTGCGATGGGCCCGCCACGACAATGGCCGCCACAGGCTTATTCTCATTGTTGAATATCGGGGCCCCGATGGCATTGATGCCGATGTCATGCTCCTCTTTGTCAAAAGCGAATCCCTGCCGCCTGATGTCTTCAAACTGTTCATGGAGCACCTTGGGGTCTGTTATCGTGTTCTCGGTAAAGGAAGGCAACTTGGCATTGAAAAATCTCTTCCAAACATTGGGAGAAGAAAAGGCCAGGATTGCCTTCGCACCTGCTGCCACATGGGCTGGGAGAATGTCTCCCACCGTACCTGCAATACGAATGGGTCTGGGACCCTCGGCAATGTAGACGATGATGGTGTTCTCCCCTGAAATCACTTCTAATATAACGGTCTCTTTTATCTTGTCCCTTAGATCATCGACGAACGGTTTGGCGATATGAAGCATATTGTTGTTGAGTGATTGCCTGACCGTCCCTGCAAGTGTGAGAATGGTCGGCCCGAGAATGAATTTTTTTGTCTTGGGGTTCTGATGGAGAAATCCGTGTCTGGTTAGGTTGAGAAGAATTCGAGAGACAGTGGCTTTATGAAATCCGAGTTTCCGGCTGATTTCAATGGTACCCATCTCGTTATTATACGGCGCAAAGGCCGAAAGGATGGTTAAGGCTTTATCGATGGAATTATTTTTTTTGACAGGTTGTCTCATATCGCAAGACCCCGTATTACAATATGATAACCGATTATTTATATTGTTTCATACCCCCTTGTCAAGCCCAAATTAAAAAAAATACTGTGTCGGTTAATTTTTTAATAATTCTATAAATTTCAGGAAGTTAAGGAAATTATCATTGCTGACTTCATTATTTGATTGTTTACCTCTCAGAAATCATTCGCTTCATACGTAAGAAATTTTGCTTATTTTAAGGCGTTTGAACAATGATAGTGTTTCGTCCCAGAAATTAACCCGCATTATGAATTAAGGCATTTCTTGGACACAACAGTGAGGCTCCTCCCGCAGAGCGGAAAGCCTCTGGAAGACCCCTCGAAGGGGTCTGAAAACAATACGATTATCAAGATTACTAATCTATATCAAGGACGCCGCTGTTAAAACGAAAAGAATAAGAACGTCGAACTCGCCAGAGGCGAGCAAGCACTTGTCAGCCCTCCTAAGGCGGATAAACCTCCGGCTGATCCAACGTCCAACGTCGAATTTTGAATAAGGCATGCTAAAATTTTTTATAAAATGGCCGAGCGAAGCGAGTTCATCATTCGATGTTCAATG
>JAQYVK010000255.1 GCA_030145585.1 Desulfatiglandales bacterium
AGGATGGAGAGGTCTTAGCAGAAATATCTCCGATCGCAAACAGGCTGAAGAGGCACTACGGGAAAGTGAGGAAAAATATCGCTCGTTTGTGGAAGTCACAAGTGACTGGATCTGGGAAATGAACGATCAAGGCATATTCACCTACGTTGACCCCAAGATAAAGAATTTCATTGGACATGAGGCGGAAGAGGTGATCGGTAAGGCCATGTCGGATTTCATGACGGATGAAGAGGGAAAACGAGCCAAGGATTTCTTATATAAATACAATGAGATAGGAAAACCTTTTCCCATGATTGAAAATACGCATGTTCATAAAAACGGGACTGAAGTGACCTGTGAAACGAGCGGGGTGCCCACCTTTGATAAGGATGGAAAATTGACGGGATGGAAAGGGTTGAATAAAGATATCAGCGAGCGAAAAACGGCAGAGCAGGAAATGCGCCGCTTGCGCAACCTGCTTCATAACATTATCGACTCCATGCCCTCGGTACTGGTGGGAGTGGACAAAGATGCAAAGGTTACCCAGTGGAACCTTGAGGCCGAGAAGACGACCGGATTAACCGCGAAAGAGGCAGAGGGCCATTTACTGACGGATGTTTTTCCGCAATTGTCCGATGAAATGGAGAAGATTAGACAGGCCATACAAAAGCAGGCAACACAGAAGACTGCAAAAGTTGCCCGTAAAGGGGAAGACGAGACATACTACTCTGACATCACGGTCTATCCGCTTGTCAGCAATGGCATTGAAGGGGCGGTAATCCGCATTGACAATGTGACCGAGAGGGTCCGCATTGAAGAGATGATGATTCAGTCTGAGAAGATGCTGTCACTGGGTGGGTTGGCAGCCGGCATGGCCCATGAGCTCAATAATCCCCTGGCGGCCATTCTCCAGAACATGCAGGTGGTGAAAAATCGTGTGTCGGAGGATTTGCCCGCAAACAAGAGTGCTGCAGAGGCGTGCAATATTTCAATGGATGCCATCAGTACCTATATGGAATTGCGCGGGATATACGCAATGATCGATTCGGTCCTGGAATCAGGTAGTCGTGCGGCGAGGATCATTGACAACATGCTCAGTTTCAGCAGGAAAGGCATTTCTCAATTCGTAATGCACGATTTAGGTGAACTCCTCGACAAGACCATTGAGTTGGCGGAAAAAGACTATGACCTCAAAAAGAAATACGACTTCCGGCACATTGAAATTGTTCGTGAATACGCGGATTCCACACCAAAGGTGTTGTGTGAAGGAAGCAAGATCCAGCAGGTTTTCCTCAACCTTTTGAAAAACAGCTCGCAGGCAATGGGGGAAAACATGGTTGAAGGGACGTCTCCCCGGATAATCCTGCGCGTGATGACAAGGAGAAATATGGCCTGCGTTGAAATCGAAGACAATGGTCCGGGAATAGGGGTAGAGGTTCGAAAGCGTGTCTTCGAACCTTTTTTTACTACTAAAGATCCTGGAGTCGGAACGGGTCTGGGCCTATCCGTATCCTATTTTATTATCACCGATGACCATAAGGGCACAATGAAAGTGGAATCTGACGCCGGCAAAGGCACGAAATTCACCATATGCCTGCCATTGGAAAAAAGGCCCACGGCACACAATATACGAACGCCAGAAGGTCAGTCCTGAGGATCCCCTTTATGGTGGCCCCAATGCTATGGAAAGTCCGGGGTCTAATATATTTGGATCATCCCAAAAGAGTTGATCTAAATGAAGGGTTCAAAAGGGTCCAGGGGTTCCCGTAAAAATCACGGGATCTTCGACAAGGCCCGCCCTGGCGCGACGCGATGAATACTTAAAATATAAGCTAAGCTTCATAATGATGATGGTGTATTGACAATATAGTAAGGTTGATCGATCTCGGCCAGGGATTCGAGTGAAAGATAAAGGGATCAAATCTGCCGTTGACTCTTGACCCCCTTTTCACACGGACAGAAAACCAGGGTTCCGCGTCTTAGGGGGATCAATCTAAACATTGTTAGACCGGCGAAAGGAGCACAAAATGATATCTTTTCAGATCATGAAGGAAGAAGGCATTGTGATTATTGAACCCTCCAGCCCCCTCGAGCATTCGGACTTTGAAAAGCTAACAAAAGAAATAGATGAGTACATAGAAGAGAAGGGTGGCGTAAACGGCCTAATAATACACACAAAGTCATTTCCTGGATGGGAGAATTTCGCTGCATTCACAGATCACATGAAATTCGTGAAAGACCATCATCACAAAATTAAACGCATTGCTGCCGTCACGGATTCAAAATTCCTATCGATTATCCCTAGCATAGCCAAGCACTTTGTGGCAGCTGAAATTAAGCACTTTGATTACGAAGAAATGGAAACGGCAAAACAATGGATACAAAAGGCTGTCTGACAATGGAAAAAGGGGGACGGGGCGTAGGCCCTACCGGCCGGAGGCTTAACCTTGAACAACATTGAATGTTTTGAGGCCCAATGAATCAAAAGATAAAATCGCTTATTCTAATATTGTTCCTTATCAAGATAGTATTTAGTGTTAACCCACTTTATGCCGGAACCGTGAAAATCGCTCATTCAAAGGACT
>JAQYVK010000256.1 GCA_030145585.1 Desulfatiglandales bacterium
CGACATTGTTTGGCGGATTCAATCAGGATATCCATCACCAGGTTTAATTTTTCCGGATCCCTGATGACAATGAATTCCCAAGGCTGGGAATTATCTCCGGAAGGGGCCCAGCGTGCCGCTTCCAGGACCTTCATCACCTCCTCCATAGGCACAGGATCCGGTTCATACCTCCGGATACTGCGCCTCTGTTTAATAATAGACAATAATCGGTCATATCCCATAGTCACCTCCGTTAGAAAATTTCTTCACTTCCCATAGATTATTTCCACCCGGTCATCATCTTTTTCAGGGGATATCCTTGAGAATATGTTCAAGACCGAGATCCTTCAGGGTTTGGGGTAGAGGTGTGCCGGTTTCGGGGTCCCAACCCATCTGCTCATAGTAGTTTCGAAGCATATCGTTCCACACGGGTGCGATTCCGTCTCCCTCATGGGGACCATCCACAGGCGTTGACCCATACCGGGTTGAAGGGGCATTCCTGTCCGCCGTGATTCCATGTCTGAGATTAAAGACGTTTAGTAGATTGGCTATTCGGTGTCCTGTTTTGAGAGCATCCTCAACACAAAACTCCCATCCCGTTGCAGCGGCCACGAGGTCGGAGAGAAGCTTTATACTCCCCTGAGTACAAAAGGTGCAGGTCCCCAAAGAGTCTTCAAAAAGGAGCACTCCCTTTGCCTTGGCCACATAGGTGGATACCTCCATGGGTGAAAAGGGATCCATAATTGGCTTTAATCCTATCTCATCGAAGTTTGGCCGAGCAATCTGCCACCCCGACTCCAAAGTGCCCGTATTGGAAACACACGTGTCGAACATTTCGCGCCAGTTTAACCGGTGGTCATGGCTCCTCGGCGTATTTCCCTTCATGGTGTGGATGGCAAATTCCGGGGACCGACCTCCTATCCTTTGGGCTGCTCGCATAGCTCCTTCTGCAAGCACGTCACCGATACCCTGCCGGGTGGCTATTTTATGCAGCATAACCTTTACCGCATCCACATTGCCCCAATTCAATTCAAGTCCGTCCAGGTCCTCCTTCTTGATTTCCCCCTTCTCAAGACATTCCATGACCATGCCAATGACCCAGCTGCTCTCATTGGTGTCCATACCGAGCCGGTCCACCAGGTCTGAGAGGATCATCGCTTCGGTGACGTCTGTCTGCCCAATCTGTGTGCTCCATGAGGCCAAGCCTTCATACTCGGGTTCTTCAATGACTGTGCCCGCATAAGGGCCATCAGGAATACGAAGTGTGTGACAGTGTTTCATGGGGCACGCCCAGCAGGCATGGAGGTCGGTTTCACAGTGGGAACGAATATATTCTCCACAAAATTTACTGAATTCATCTTTTTCATATTCATTGGTTGTATAATTTTTCTGAAGTAAACTGCCCATGGAAGTGATGGCCTTAAAGATGTTCAGGGTGCCCCAGTCCCTTATCCCTGGACCATAATACTTGGGGTCTTTTGTTATGCGATCGAGAAGGGTTTTTGACAGCTCAGAGAATCGTTTGTCGTCCTTCATCTCAATACGGTCTTTCCCTCGGTGGGCAACAATGGCCTTCAATCCCTTTGATCCCATGACGGCACCGATACCGTTGTGTGCCGCCACGTGCCCTTTGTCGCCTGCAATGCAGGCATATCGGACAAGATTCTCCCCCGCAGGACCGATGCAGAACACACTCAGCATATGCTCTTTAAGACCCAATGCCTTTTTGATTTCATCTTCGGTCTCTGTGGTATCCTTTCCGGCCAGTTGACTGGCATCCCTGATTTCGGCCTCCCCCTCCCTGATATAAAGATAGACCAGATCCTTAGAGGCACCCTGGACAATTAAGCCGTCAAATCCATTGAAACGGAGAAACGTCCCTAGGAATCCGTTCGCTTGAGTGGCGGTTGCCCCTTCGGTCAGAGCCCCCTTTGCTACTGCTGAAAAGGTCCCGGAACCAGGGACCCGGGTGCCGCCCAGGGTCCCCGAGGCAATAATGAGACGGTTTTCGGGGTCTGCCCACCCAACGCCGGGAGGGACTTCGTCATACAGGTATTTAGCACCCAATCCCGTTCCACCGAGAAACAGTCGCAACACATCCTCATCAACTGCTTCTTCGGTTATTTTTCCGGCGGTCAGATCAACCCTCAGAATCTTTCCGCAATAACCGAAACTATTGCTCTTCGATTTCATGGCCACCTCTTGGATATTTTACGAACTTTCGACATACTCGTGGGTGGGGACGGCTTCAATCTGTTTCAGTTTTGGTTTTATAAACCTTACACAACAACGCCCTCAGAGGCCATCCACCCGTCAGGGGGTCGCAGACTTCCGGATCGTTCATGGTGAGAACATTGGCATTGGATTGCCACAGGCCATGCAAGATGGGTTCTTCGGCGGGCTGTTCCGGGAACCACCATTGGGCCTCTACATTGACGACTCTGGGATCAATGCTGGTCGTAAGCCGTGCCTTTTGCTTGATGACTCCCCGTCGCGTTTCAATGTGAGCCCATTCACCATCGGAGATGCCCAGTTTTTCAGCGGTGTCTGGGTGAATGTCCATGAGGGGCTCCGGATGCTGTTCCCTCAATCCTGTGCCTTCCTGACGGTTCTCAGAATGAAACAGGGATTTCACCCTGCCACCCGTTATCAGCACGAGTGGATATTCCTCCGCAATCTCAGGCGTTCTGACTGGACTCTCGGGCGGTTCTTCGTAGAAGGGCAAGGGGTCGTAACCTAATTCTTTTAGGATGTTTGAATACAGCTCAATTTTACCGGAAGGCGTTGCAAACCCGGTGGCTTCTCCCGTTTTCGGGTTTAGGGTCTCATAGGTCCACCATTCGTCACTGCGTATGATGTGTTTTTTAGTTGCAGCTTCCTCAAAGGTTATTCCCAACGGCTTCAATCTGTAATCCGCTAATTCCTCCTCCGTCTCCCAGGGAAAATACTCACTAAAACCCATTCTTTCGGCGAGCCCACGAAAGACATCATAGTCGGATCGGCGCTCTCCTCTCGGTTGAATCGCCCTCTCTCCACAGGTAAATATTGGGGAGAAGTCTTCAAACGTACTAAGATTCGGTTTTTCAAATTTGCTGGCTGCCGGCAGGACATAGTCCGCAAGCAGGGCGGAAGGGGTCATGAAATGTTCCATGACCACATGGAGTTCAAGGTTTGGGCTTTTCAACGCCTGGTACACTTGTTTTGTATTGGCTGCGTTGAGAAGGGGATTAGAGGTCCATGTGATCAGGGCCTTGATTGGATAAGGGTCGCCGGTGATGATCGCTCGCCAGACGAGAGGCTCAGGGGCTGAAAAATTATGACCGCTCATACAAAGCGGTATGCCGTATGTCTCTTTGTACAACTGATTCATGAGTTCCCAGCCAGGCCAGGCCATGAGTTTATAGGTGTCTGCTCCAAGTTGCTTTTGCTTTTGTTCCGGGGACAGTTTTTCGTCAAGCTGTAGCATGGAATCTCGAATGCCCATCTTGCCGTCAATAATGGGACCTGGCCCCACATAGATCTCGCCGCCACCAACAGCCATGTTCCCTGTTATGGCGCGCAAGCAGACCCGGGCCTGTTCGGCCCGCATTGAATTCAGACCGATTTGATCGCTGGCTACGCCGCCGTCCAGGATCGAGGGTTTGTTGTTTGCATACATCCTCGCTGACTCTCTTATCTTGGAGGCCGGTATCCAGGTTATTTCTGCAACCTTGTCCGGGGAGTATTGTGACACTCGTTCTCTTAGTTGATCAAAACCAAAAGTCCATTTTTTGACAAACGCTTCGTCGTAAAGATTTTCCTCGATGATGACGTTGAGCCAGGCCAAATAGAGGGCCGTGTCCGTTCCGGGTCTAATTTGAAGCCATATGTCTGCAGTCTCCGCCGCTTTTGTTTTTCTCGGATCGACGATGATAAGTTTCACGGCCCCGTCCCGATGCCGCCGTCTCAGGTGGCGCCATCTGCTGATCTCCCTGCTCTCCGTCAAATTCCACCCATCGATCACCTCACACTTTGATGACCCTTTTTTTTGTATAACAGAGCAAGTGCCCATCAGGGCATAATAGAGGGCCATCCTGTTGGTCAGGCAGACTGTGCCGGGGCCGACAAAATTACCCGGGTTGCCGAACAGGTTTAAAAATCGAGACCGGATGGGGTAAAGGTCGCTCCTGTAGGTGCCCTCTTTGACGGCCAGGCACTCAGGTCCATAAGCTGATTTCAACTGAGTCAGCTTATCTGCGATTTCATCCAGTGCCTGTTCCCATGATATTTTTTCCCACTTATTTTCACCCCTCTCCCCTGCCCTTTTCATGGGGTGCATGAGTTGATCCGGATGATAGAGCCACTTTATTAAATGGGGAAGCCTTCCCCCACACCCCTGCATCCGTGTCTTGGGGTAATTTCGGTTGCCACTCATTTTTACGATCCGACCATCTTCAACCGTCACCTGCAATCGGCAAGCATCATGGCAACCGGGGGAGGCCCAACACAAGACCTCTTTGACTTCCGTTCCCTTTTGAGTTTTGTGACTCTTAGAACCCATAATCATGTATCCATTTTTCTTTTGTCTATGACCCGCTTGGATTTAACCTCAAACCGTGGAAGTGATTCCGGCTCCATAACCTGAACGACAGGCCTTATACGAAGATTCTCCCTGACCATCCCGATCAGTTTCTCTTTAACGGCCTCTTCCTCAGCAGGGCTAAATTTTACAGGGCCATTGGGCTCTACTTGAAGGATCAATTCATAGACACCCTCGATTTCATCGAGAAGGATCATAAATTCGCTGCTGAGTTCCGGACATCTCTTGACCATCTCTTCCAACATGGCCGGAAAGACATTCGTCCCCTTGATAACGATCATATCATCGGTGCGGCCGATGACTGTAATTCTTATGCTCTTTCGGCCGCAGGCGCAGGGCTCATCGTCATAGATCACCATGTCGCCTGTCTTGAACCGGAGCAAAGGCATGGCCTTTGATATAATATTGGTGAAGACAAGTTCGCCACGCTCCCCAGGAGCAACCTGTTCTCCCTTTTCATTCAGGATCTCCGGAATGAGGACATCTTCCGTGAAATGAAGTCCGTTCTGCTCCGAACACTCCCCACCGGCGGGCGCATAACCCTCGCTTGCCCCATACTGGTCGAATGCCTTTGCGTGCCAAATTTCCTCCAGTCTCGATCGGGAGCCGGGAACAGAAGCCAAAGGCTCCCCCCCGGTGTGAAGAAGTTTTAAGGGGATATCACGGAGATCAAGGCCCTCGTCTCTAGCCACGTTCGCCAAGTGGTAGGCATAGGTGGGAGTTGCACATAGAACCGTCACCTTCATGCTTTTCATTAAGTTCAATCTTTCCTTCGTGGATGTGCCCCCACCCGGAATGACCATACACCCTATTTTTTCGCAGGCGTAATGGGACGTCCAGAGGGAAATAAAAGTGCTGTATGGAAAGGCAATGAATACCCGATCTTCCGGCCTCACTCCGGTCGAATATTTCATTCTCGCCATCACCTCCACAGTAACGTCCCACCAATCACTGAAGGTATAGCCGAAGTTACGCGGGTGAAAAGTAGTTCCGCTGGTGCGGAAATATTTGACGATCTCCCGTTCTTGAACCGACAGGAATTCTCCGAAAGGCGGGTGGCGTTCCTGACTTTCTCCCACCATATACTTGTCTATGAAGGGGATTCTTTTTAAATCATCGAGGCTCTTAAAATCCTCCGATTTGATTATTTCCTTCCGAAAGATGCCTTGATAGTAGGAGGAGTTTTGGTCAAGATACGCGACTTGCTTTTCCAACCGCTCCAATTGAAGGGCCTCGATCTCCTCCCTTGAAAAAGCTTCAAACTCACTAAAAAACCTTTTCTCCATAACAACCGCCTTTTATGTCAAAGTCTTGAATTACGCAAAAATTAGTTCTCACCACAGAGACACCCGCCTTCGCAAAGGCTACGGCGCGGCAGGCGCGGACACAGAGATGACATTGTTTTTTCGTTTGCCGAGATAACAGCCCGCCTTTGCATTCCACTCAAGCGAGGCGGGCCGACATCGGCAAACGAAAACCATCAGCCCTTCGGGCAAAAATGATACAATTTTTCAGCTATGATCTACCTTTGGTCTTTTATGTACTGCTTCGCAGAGCAGTGTTCTTTTTGCCCTTCGTCTCCCGATGGGCAAAAAAAGAAAATCCTCTGTGACCGCGCCTGCCGCGCCATAGCATTTTGCGGAGGCGGGTGCCTCTGTGGTGAAATATACCATCAAGGATTCATGCCGTATTAATGAAAAGGTCTACTATGTAATCAAACAAAACCATTACACTTTAAAGCCATAATCCGACCAGTTCTTAAGGACCATTTCCCGTATCTCTTTAGGATAAACCCCTTCAAATGAAGCCATCACAGGGATATCCTCTTTCGGCCAATCGAGCGGCCATGTACAATCAAACAGCGTACAAGCCCCTCCGGTCTGTTTTTGTCTCTCCTCTCTACTGAGAAACGGATAAAGGGCCATACCCGGCAGGTCCTTGACAATATGGATATCTTTGGCCGGGTTGCAACGTGTCGTCATCGCCCATATGGCCTGTCCAAAATTGGTGACATCGATGTCTTCGTCAAAAACAGCCAGATAGGGGGCACGATCCTTGCCGCCCCAAATCCCCCAAAGAATAATAGCCAGATGCTTGGCATAGTTACGGAAAGGGACCTCACTCGAAACCAGTATCATTCGAATACTGGTTTCAAGCGGTGCATAGGCCATTTTTACCGGCAACCCTTGACTTTTCAGGTACCGCAGAACATTGGCCGAGACCTCGATGGACGTTTTTGTGTAAGAATCTGAAGGGGGCGGGCCGGGATTTGTGCAGACGAGAATCGGATCGTGCCTATGGGTAATGGCCGTTACCCGAGACAATTGGTTTTCCCCCCGGGATGCGGGTGAGATATATCCAAGGACCTCCGCGAAGGGACCTTCGATGGCGGTCTCGTCTATGGAGACCTCGCCTTCAATCACAATTTCAGTTGTTGCCGGCACCTCGAGGTCCACGGTCTTACACTTTACCAACTCTATAGGTTCTCCAAGAACACCTCCGATGACATCCGGTTCCTCAACGCCCAAAGGAATACGCCCGCCTGAAAACCAAGGCGTTATAGGTTCCGTGCCGATGGCAAGAGCAAAAGGCATTGGCTTTCTCATGGCCTTGTATTTTAGATAATGTCCATACATGTGCTGCTGTGGTGTATGCCAGTATATGAGAAGGTGCTTCTTGTCATGAATCATGACGCGATACATGCCCCAGTTTACCTTACCTGTCTCAGGATCTTTGGATATGCACGTTAGCCAAGTCCCAATATATCGCCCGCCGTCGCCTTCGTGAAAAACTGGCGTAGGGAATTTTAAAAGATCGATGTCGTCACCCGTGTACACTTCTTCCTGGCAGGGACCTTCCGATACCATGACCGGTTTGATAGGATCTTTTTCCATGACGCCGTGGTAACTTTTAATCATTTCCGAAGACGGCATATTCGGAGGGAGGCCCAAAGCGACGGCCACCCTGGCGTAGGGTCGACCGGGGGTGACGCCGGTCCCATTGGGCGATGCAAGGAGCCGATAACCCGGAGGTGAGCCTACAATTTTTTGGAAAAAGGGTGCCGGCGCACTGAGATCCAGTGCTCGCCTTATGATCGCGCCAATCTCAAGATTCCAATCTACTTCTTTTTCTATGCGTTGTATTTCTCCCTCTTCTTCCAGTCGCGCTATATATTCTCTCAGATCCTTAAAGGCCATGATTCTTTCCCCCTTTCAGAATGGTACCTTCAAACCTTCATATGCCTATTCGACAAAGAAACCTTATACAAAACCAAACACTCATTACCGGCCCAGTAGGCCCTTTTTATCATGGTATAAACAACCATGAGGCGATGCCGGCAAAAATCACAGCGGGGATGCCCATAAATATCAAACCCATCCATGCCGCTTTTGGCTCCATTTCCTTGTAGGAAGCGAAAAAATTCTGTACCGCCAGGGTCCCAAACACCAGGGCAATAATAGCGATCGGCCAAACATACCAAGCCACTGCAACATTATCATTCCCAGCCCACATCAACAGACGCAAACCGCCTGCACCCAAACACAAACCATAGATAAACCACCACATTTTAATTCTCCTCACTCAAGATCAGTCCATTTGGAATTGTTTACACCATGTGGAGGCAAATCGAGCCCCCACCAAGCTTCAGGGTCTTTACCCTCCCCATACCCGAATGCGCCATCCATCCGGGCGAAAAAACTGTTTAGAATTGGAGTCTTGGCGATAGTTGGCGCCACGACTTTATGTATAAAAGACTTATCTTTTTTACTGAAAGGACAAACGGAGAAGCACGTGGAACAGGCAACCGTTGCCTTGGACCAGTAACCATGACATTTTTGCGCATTATCAAAGTAGGCACGATGTCCCGGGTTGTTCCATGGACCTGCCACCTCCCAGGTCGGTTCGGTCTCCTCA
>JAQYVK010000257.1 GCA_030145585.1 Desulfatiglandales bacterium
TTTCTTACAGTCAGCCTTGGAGCTGACTGTAGATGCTTAATTTCTTACAGTCAGCCTTGGAGCTGACTGTAGATGCTTAATTTCTTACAGTCAGCCTTGGAGCTGACTGTAGATGCTTAATTTCTTACAGTCAGCCGGTGAGGGGGACAAAGTTAGCATTTTCCTTTTCATATCCCTCGCTTGCCTCGAGTCGTCATTCCGGCAAATCCGCCAGAGGCGGATAAAAGTCGGAATCCAGAAATCTAAACTGGATGCCCCCGGCTTACTAAATGCCGGGGCAGGCTTATCAAGTCCGGCATGACATCTGATACCTAGCAGCTCTGCTGCGGGGTAGTTCATTACGTGAATAGGGGTTCTTCAACAGGGCCTTCAATGAACCCCAACGGGAGTTCGATAATAAACCTGGTCCCTCCGCCCCGTGGAGAATCGACCAGGATGTTGCCGCCATGAAGTCTTATGATGTTTTGAGAAATGGATAGTCCCAATCCGGTCCCTTTTCCAACCGGTTTTGTCGTGAAAAAGATATCAAATATTTTATCCCTGAGCTCTTCAGGTATGCCGGGCCCGTCATCAGTGACCTTGATTACAAATTGATTTCTCTTCGGATCGAAGGTCGCATCAATGTTGAGTCTGCCTCTTCCTTTCATGGCATCCGCGGCGTTGATGACGAGGTTGGTGAGTACCTGCTGGATTTGACCCAGATCGCCAATCATCTCCGGCATGTTGGGGGCCATGTTTGTATGGACTTCTATATCCTGAAAGATGGCCTGGTTGATCAGGAGATTTAATGATTTTTCGATCAAACCATTCAAGTCGAATGAGGCCACTTTACCCACGGATTGCCGGCTGAATTCCAACAATTCCGCCACGATCTTCTTACAACGAAGGGTCTGGTCAATGATTTCTTGCGCATCCTTCCCCAACTGCGGAAATCCTTCGACACCTTCTTTCAGCAATTCCGCGAAGATTAGGATGCCCGAAAGGGGATTGTTGATTTCGTGGGCAACACCTGCGGCCATGCGCCCGACTGAGGCTATCTTTTCCGACTGGACGAGCTGGAGATGGGCGTCTTCCAAATCCTTGCGCATCTTGAGTATCTCTCTCATGTCCGTGAAGACCCCCACACTGCCTATCTCCTTTCCATCCACTATAATGATGGAGGCGGTCAGTGTAATGGGCAACTCCTCACCATCCCTTGTTGTGATGGACATACTGGTGGGATTTAATTTCCCAGGTGGGCCATGTTGGTCGCTCCTCATCTTCTTCATATTTTCTCTGGCCACATCGATGTCATAAAAGGTACTCAGATGTCCCCTATTCATAATCCCTTCTGCTGAATAACCGGTTAGACGCTCCATGCCTTCGTTGAAGATGAGGACGTTTCCCTTCGTATCCACAACTACAATACCGTCCACGGTGCTCTGAATCATGTTCTGGAAGAAGACATTTGATTTTCTAACTTCTTCTTCTAACTTGATCCTGTCTGTCACGTCTCTGGAGGCCTCTAAGATCTGAACAATCTCTTTTTTCTCATCAAAAATGGGGGTTATGGTGATGACGTCATATCGTGTGTTGCCGGTTTCATCTCTATAATCCTTATAGGAAGTAATAAGCCCTTTTGCCTTGAGCTCTGCAAGCCGATCTTTGTGAAAGCAGGTGATTTTGTCTTCGGCGCAGGGGATGTCCAGGGTCCCTCGCACTTCATGACAACGTTTTCCCAGGACGTCGTCGCTTGTTAGTCCAAATTCTTTCAGGAATGTTTGATTCACGGCCTCAATGGCCCCATCCATGTTCACCACCATGATCCGATAGGGGAGGGAATCAAGGATGACTTGGGTCTCCTTCTTATTCTGCTCCTCGAATCTTTGACGCTCCCTCTCAAGTGCCGTCTTTTCCATCTCCATCTGAACGAGATCAAAGAGCAGCCTGGCCGCCCTGAAGTCCATAAAGGAGACGCCGGCCGGTTTCGTTTGTAGGATTTCATCTCGAGCTTTGGTCGAGCCGGTGAGTTCGATGATCAGATTCAGGCCTTGGAGGGTGAATAGATCAGGAAGGGTCGTGGTCGTAAAAAGTTGTTGCTCTTTTGCGTAGCGGAATCCTGGTGCGTCCTGGTTCTTATCGGAAACACCCAGGATCTTCATATTTAATCTTGAGAGGCGGTTTTTATCCAGGATCTGGAGCAGGTCAAAACAGGCCTTCCCGCCGCCCACGATAGCGACTTTCAGAGAAGCATCCTCTCCTTTTCCGCTGAGGAACTGAATGGAATCCCCGAAGATATCCGATCCAGATTGGAGGGTGGCCTTTTTCACGGGTCAACACCTGCGAGACATGGGTTAAGGTTTTGAACCTTTTTCAGAATATATACAGTGAGTCTTACAACTTACTAATGTCCCAATCGAGAGGTGATTCGTATTTCTAAGTCCTCAATAACAAGGCTTAAAATTCGGCCCTCCTTTACAGGCCCTGATTGATTCCATCCATTGCGAAGGGCCGCCTCTTTTTTTTCCCTGAATTCCTTGAGGCTCGAGGCCATAGACTCCCATAGAAAGAGTTTTTGAAGGATATGTCGTTCAGGGGCCGTGAGGTCCCTCTCGGTATCGAACGTTTCTCCATTTCGTGTGGTAATGACCATGAATGATTCGTTCTACAATGAAACTTAGTCCAGAAACGCTATCATGATTATTTAGATATCCCATTCTCCGATAGTAAGAACAGCCTCTTTACACACTGGAAACTAAAAGGAGTTCTTTGTTCTGTAAGAAGACGCAAAGAAGAAGCCGGACCATTGGTCGAGGCTTTTTACCCAATTTAGCTATCATAGTGGAATAATAGGTAGAGATACAAGGAAAAAAGCCCCTTCCTCTCATCATAGTGTTTCTTAACAAAAGTATGTAAAATTTTACCAATAAGTAGAATAAAATTTCTCACAATAGGGTATTTCATTTCTCTT
The DNA here is from genome assembly GCA_030145585.1 of Desulfatiglandales bacterium. GTDB lineage: Bacteria > Desulfobacterota > DSM-4660 > Desulfatiglandales > HGW-15 > JAQYVK01. Next base: position 2,951 of record JAQYVK010000257.1, read on the forward strand.
TTTTATAGATATTATCGGTAACACCGATTTAAGTGTTTGAAATCTAAGGGATCTTTAAGGGAAGGATTTTTGGCATTTTTTTTGCTTTAAGGATGAGAAGTGACCAGAGGGTTCCCTCTGAAAAAGGAGAAGGTCGGCCACGAATCGAAATCCGCATTAAGGATTGTCAACCGGTACAAGGAAAGGCCTTGATCACCGGGATGGCCTTGTTAACCGAACAACCTTATTAAAGGAGGAAAAAATGCCCGAAATAATGACAACCAGGGAAACGGCCAGGTATTTAAAATTGCATGAGATCACGGTTTGTAAACACGCATCGGAAGGTAAGATCCCCTCCCTCAGGATCGGTAGACTATGGCGATTCGATAAAGAGGCTATTGATAAGTGGATAGCTAAAGGAAGAAGAGATTAATATTCCTTTTTTTTTAGAGGGATCGACAGGAGGGCTCTTTGGGCAGCAACGCCGTAAAGAAAAGTAGAGAAGAACGTCTCATGAGCCAGGCGGAGTTAGCCAGAAAGGCTGGTATTTCTCCGCAGACCCTTGATCGGGTCGAGCGGGGAAAAACTTGTCGATTGGAAACCAAGAGGAAGATTTTGTTTGCCCTCGGATACGACCTTTCAGACAAAAAAAAGATTTATCAAGAAGAATAGGTCGAGTGCAGCGTTCTGAGTTTCTTTGGGAGGAATAACAGGCATGAAAAGATGTATTCGTAGTATGCAATTACCAAGGAAGGGTTGTTCGTCTGAACACGTCTATTTTAACCGGTGTAGAGTAAGTCCCCTCAATCCAGGGTGGGTTTTAATGAACGTCACTTTCTCACTCGCCGGTTTGATGTCCCTATATTTTCTCTTTCAAATATTGTTATTTCACTGAATTATTATCTATGTGACGAAATCAAACCTCCGGCCTTGGAAGAACGTTTGCCCTCTTTGCAATCTCCGGCACCCGGTGCTCCCATTCAATAGCCATGAGATGAACACCCGCAACGCCCTCCATCTCCTTGAACTCCTCAATTTGTTCCAGGGCGAATTTGATGCCCTCTTCGGCCACTTTTCCCTTTTCGGCCCCTCTTAGTCGTTCGATGATCGAATCGGGTACATCCATCCCGGGAACGGATTTGGACATATACCGGGCCATACCGACGCTTTTCATAGGGGTGATGCCCGCCAAGATATAACACTTTTCATGGAGGCCCATATCGACGGCCATTTTCATGAAGTCTCTGAATTTTTCCATGTTGTAAATACACTGGGTCTGGATGAAATCCGCCCCGGCCGCGATTTTCATAGCGAGACGATGGACCCTGAACTCAAAGGGATCTGCAAAGGGGTTGGCGGCGGCACCGATAAACAGTTTGGGCGGGACATCGATCTCTTCGTCATTGAGAAATTTCCCCTCATCTCGCATTTTTTTCACGAGGGCGATGAGCTGCATTGAATCGATGTCAAAGACGTTTTTGCCCTGGGGATGATTCCCGAAACTCTGATGATCACCCGAGAGGCAGAGCATGTTGCGGACGCCCATAGCGTAGACCCCGAGGATGTCACTTTGGATGGCGAGCCGGTTTCGGTCACGACAGACCATCTGGAAATTGGGCTCGATGCCTTCCTGAACAAGAATGGTGGAGGCCGCCCAACTGGACATTCTGACGACAGCTGTCTGGTTGTCGGTGATGTTGACTGCATCGACCATACCCTTCAAGTGAGAGACCTTTTCCTTGAGATGTTCCACATTGGCCCCTTTGGGTGGGCCGCATTCCCCGGTAAAGGCAAAGTGCCCCGCTTTTAGAACTTTTTCTAAGTTGCTCCCTGATTTCAAATCGTTCATTCGTGCAAATCCTCCCTCACTTGTTTCCTTGGCCCCCCATTTCGAGATGTGGTCCAGTCTTTAGCGGGTTTCATCTTAAGAAGATCATCCAAATGGCCCTGTTCCATTTTTTTCCTCACGATTTGGTCCCATATGCATTCCACATCCTTGGAAATCTCGCACATGCCGCCGGCCGAACCGCCGCAGGGGCCGTTTAGCAGGCTTTTTGAACAGCGGGCGACCGGACAGAGGCCGCCCGTCAGATGCAGGATACAGTCGCCACACATGGCGCAGCGTTCGGTAAAGAGGCCCGGCTGCTCCACCACCCCGATGAAGGTGGTGTTGAGCCCCGGCAGGGTGATCTTTTCAGGCCATTTTTCCGAGGTGAACTGAATCCCGGCGCCGCAGGCGATGGAGAGAACGGCATCGGCCCACTCAACTTGGTCGGTCGCCGAATCGAAGAACTCGTGTTCACATTGTCGCTCGATTCCGCCATCCCTGATCTCAATGTCTATGTTCTCCTGTTTGGCCTTCATCCGGAGCAGGGAAGCGAGTATTTCAGCCTCCTTGTTTCCTCCCTCATGGCAGACAGCCACACAGGTGTTACACCCGAAAACCAGGACCTTTTGATGGCCCTTGATCATCTCCCAAATCTCTTCCAAAGGTTTTTGTTTCCCGACAATCATATTTCCCTACTCCTTCCCAGGAACCTTACATTCCGCCAACCAAATGGGAGACGGGCCGAGCTTTTTTATCTTCTCGGTGAACTCGGTACAGATCTCCGCCCAACGCGGCCCCATTGCAGCAGAGAGGTTATACATTTCAAGCCTCTCCGGATCAATGTTGACGATAGGTAAAAGCGTTTTTATATATTCGACTCTTTTTTTTGCGTTCGTATTTCCTTCCAGGAAATGACATTGCTCGGGGAGTCACCCGGCAACAAAGACGCCGTCCAATCCCTTCTCGAAAGCACGAAGAACATAGATATGATCCAGCTTGCCCGTACAGGGCAACCGAATGACCTTGACGTTCGTGGGGTAGGAGAGCCGCATTACCCCGGCCAGGTCCGCCGCGGCAAAGGCGCAGTAGTGGCAGGCAAAGGCTATGATATTAGGCTTCCAGTCCGGCGGAATTTCCTGCTGTTTCTCTACGGTGGAGTGTTCCTCCTGCTCGAGGGCTATAGCTGCTTCAGCCATAATCCGTTCTTAACCTCCTTGGTTCCGTCCATTTCTATTTCGCCACCTTACCCCCACCCTAACCCTCCCCCTCGAGGGGGAGTTGCTGACTGTAGATGCTTAATTTCTTACAGTCAGCCGGGTAGGGTGGGGGTGCCAATCAATGGCAGGTCGTGTCCGCGATGGTGTCTATCATACTCAGAATCTGATCGTCCCGGAAATTGTTGACCTGAAAGGCCTTGGCCGGACAGATACCGGCGCAAATGCCACATCCCATGCACTTGACTTCATTGTGCCTGACTTTGCCTTCTTCGTCGATGTATGGGGAGTCAAAGGGACAAAGTCGGAAACAGCTCAGGCAAGACATACAGATATCCCGATCGTGCTTGGCGATGATGCCTGAGACGACCAGCTTGGTATGGGAGAGGACCACTCCCGCGCGCCCAGCCGCTGCCAGGGCCTGTGAGATGGTTTCGTCCAGGTTTTTCGGAGCGTGGGCCAGCCCGCACAGGAAAATACCTTCTGAGGGGAAATCCACCGGGCGGAGTTTGACATGCGCCTCCATCAAGTAACCGTCCGGATTGCGTGTCAGCTTATAAAGTTTACCGATTTGCTCGGTCGTGGGATGGGGCCGGAGGCCTGTAGACAGAACCAACCAGTCCGCTTCGAACATGACCTCACTGTCGAGCATATAATCAAAGGCCTTGACCTGGATATGGTCTCCCACAACCTCAACTTCGGGTTTTCTTTCGGGGACAAAGCGCACGAACATCACACCCAGATCCCTCGCCATGGTGTAGTAATCTTCCCTCAGGCCGTAGGTCCGAATGTCTCGGTAGAGAACAACCACCTGGGCGCCGGGGATTTTTTTCTTGATGGCAATGGCGTTTTTGATGGCGTCTTGGCAACAAATGCGTGAGCAATAGTTGTTGGGTTCTTCCCGGGAACCCACACACTGGATCATCACATATCGTTCGCCCCCTTTGGGACCGTCCCCTTCAGCAAGTCTCTTTTCGAGCGTGCGCTGGGTGATGACCCGGTCACTCTCACCATAAAGGTATTCGGTCGGTTCATATTCTTCGCCGCCCGTGGCGATAATGATGGCCCCATGTTCGAAGGATGTCCCATCTTTCAAGGTCGTTTTGAAGTTGCCCACAAAGCCGTCGGTAGACTTGACTTCGGTCCCGGTGTGGAGCGTAATACGGGGATGGGCATGAACTTCATCGATTTTAACTTTGAGGAACGCCTGCACGTCGCTTTCGTCCAGGGTGTGGTAGAGGTTCCGCACGACTCCGCCCGGCTCCTCCTCCTTCTCCACGATATGGACATCAAAACCCTGGTCTCCCAAAGACAGGGCCGTGGTCATGCCGGCGACTCCTCCGCCGATGATCATGGCACCGGGGGTCACGTCGACCGAGTCGGTATAGATCGGTTCGAGAAGGTTTGCCTTGGCCAGGTTCATTTTGACAATGCCTGTGGCCTTTTCCGTGGCTTCTTCATTCTGCCCCATGTGACACCATGAGCATTGCTCGCGGATATCAGCAAGCTCGAACAAGTACTTGTTTAGACCGGCGTCACGAATGGTATCCTGGAAGAGCGGTTCATGCGTGCGAGGAGTGCAGGAGGCCACAACGACCCGGTTGAGGCCTTTCTCTTTGACGAGTTTCTTGATTTTTTCCTGGCTGTCTTGGGCACAGGCATAAATCATGTCCTCTGCATGGACCACACCCGGATCCCCTTTGACCGAGTCCACCACCTTTTTCACATCCACGGTCTGTGAGATATTGATGCCGCAATGGCAAACGAAAACACCGGTCTTGGCCTCTTCATCCTTGACGTCCTTTTCCGGGGGCAATTTCTTGACAACCGCCTCGGTTCCCCTGGCTTCCGCCAACAGGGCCATCGCTTCACCCGCCACGGCACTTCCCTGCATCACGGTTTCAGGGATATCCTTGGGACCCTGAAAGATCCCGGTTACGAACATGCCGTCGCGTGAGGTGTTGATCGGTTGAAATTGAGTGGTTTTTGCGAAGCGATGTTCGTTGAGCTCGATGTCAAAGGTCTTCGCAAACTCCGCGACGTCCGAATGGGGCTGGAAACCGATGGATAGCACAACCAGGTCAAATGTCTCATCCACCAGGACCCCGTCTTCCCGGGCGTAGCGAAGTAAGAGGTTGCCGGTGCCCGGCTCTTCCCGTACTGCTGAGATCATAGCCCGTTGGTAGCGGACACCGTACTCGTCTTGGGCCCGGTCTACATACTTGTCGAAATCCTTACCAAAGGCCCGCATCTCCATGAAGAAAATGGTGGGATCGATATCCTTGTCATGTTCTTTCGCGATGATGGCCTGTTTGGTCGCGTACATACAACAGACAGAGGAACACCAGGGATTGGCGTTGTGCTTGTCCCGAGAGCCTACACACTGTATCCATGCGACTTTTTTTGGATGCTTTTCGTCACTGGGACGTTTGACTTCACCCTTGTAAGGACCGGACGCAGAAAGGATGCGCTCAAACTGGATCGATGTGATGACATTGGGCCACCGTCCAAATCCCAATTCCTGGCGCACGACCGGGTCATAGCGGTCCAGACCGGGACTGAGGATGATCGCCCCCACATTGAGCTCTATCACCTTTTCTTCCTGCTCGTAGTCAATGGCGCCCGCTTCGCAGAACTTCTCGCAGGCCTTGCATTTGCCCTTCTGGAAGTATATACAGTTGTCCTTGTCAATGGCTCGCGTATTGGGTACGGCCTGAGGGAAGAGGGAGAAGATGGCCTTACGAACGGTCAGCCCCTGTTCATACTCGCTGGTCACTTTCTTGGGGCATTTCTCTTCGCAGACCCCGCATCCCGTGCACTTTTCCTCATCCACGTAGCGGGGCTCCAGCTTCACCTTGACTTTGTAGTCACCCGGTTCACCCTCCACGGAAACCACCTCGGCGAGGGTATGGATGTCAATATTCAGATGGCGACCCACCTCTACCATTTTAGGGGAGATCATGCACATGGCACAGTCCCCGGTGGGAAAGGTCTTATCGAGCATGACCATGGTCCCACCGACGGTGGAGTCTCTTTGAACCAAGTGTACTTTAAAACCACTCTCTGCGAGGTCGAGAGCGGACTGCATACCGCCTATCCCGCCCCCCACGATCAGGACCGATCCCCGTTTTTTCCCGTTTGTTGATTTAATTTCACTCATATCAAGTCCAACTCCTTCAAGAGTCCAACCGCGTCCACGAAATGCCTGTCTATCTGAAGTTCCTTGACGGGTTTACCCATAGCCACTCCAATCAATTCGGTAATAAAATAGACGGGCAGGCGTTCGCTGATCCCGCATGCTTCACCCACATCATTCTGGTAGGCATCCATATTGAGCTGGCACATGGGGCAGGTGGTGACGAAACAGTTGGCCCCCCTTGCAACAGCATCTTTAAAGATTCTGGACATCAATCGAATGGCTGTGTCAGCATCATTAACCGCCGCCGATGCACCGCAACAGTCGGTTTTGTAGCTCCAATCAAGAGCCTTCACGCCGAGGGCCTTGAGAAGAATTTCCATGCCCTGGGGGTTCTCCACATCGTCCGGCACCGGAATGTCGAGGGGGAACCGGGTTTGAAGACACCCATAATAACAGACCGGTTTCAGGCCTTTGAGCTTTTTGGTCGCCTTCTCTGCCAGTTCGCCCGATTCCGCTTTGGGTATCATGACCTCGAGAATACTTCTAATCTTGATGTCACCTTTGACCTTTTCGGATAGCTCTTCGTTGATTTCCGCCTTGAGTTTTTCATTGGAGGCCATTCGGCTCTGAGCAACCAGCATTCGGCTATAACAGGCGGAACAGGGAATGACCATCTCGGAAAGGCCCGAAGCGTCCGCAATGCCCAAGTTTCGGGCAGGCAGTGCGATGGCGAGGAAATCATCCGTCTTACTGGCCGAAGTGGCTCCGCAACAGTTCCAGTCTTCCAGTTCCCGGAGATCTATTCCTAACTCTCCCAACACCTCTTTGGTCTGCACATCGTAAAGGCGGCTCGATGCATGCAACGTACATCCGGGAAAATATCCAATCTCCATACTTTACCCCTGGTCCGGCAGGATCTCCTTAGAGTCCCGCTTTTTTTTTGCTTTTTTGTAAAGGCGTTTGATTTCGGAAAGGCCTTTGACCTTCTCGATCAGGAAGTGCATTCTCTTGTTCTTGGTCATGGCCAGTCCGAGTTTGGTCTGACTTATACCCTCGTTGTAAAGACTTTTAAAGTTAAGGTGCCAGAGATCCTTGAAGGTGTTTTTTATCTCGTAAAGACCCATGAATTCGAGTTCGTTGAGTCTCCCAAGATGTCTGGTAGAAGTTAAGAAGGCATGATGGAATGCAGCCACTTTGGGCGCCAGTGGAGCGATGTGCTCCTCTTTGGACATCTGTTTGAGGGTCTCGGTAATTCGTGCGGTCTGGATCTCATTGGGGCAACGGGTGCCGCAGGTATAGCAGGATGTACACTTCCAGACCAGATCATTGCTGAGGGCCTTTTCCCTGTCACCAAAGAGGATCATCCGGATCAGTCGGTCGGGTGTGACATAGCCGGTCTCTTCCCCGACCGGACAACCGGCCGCACAGCGCCGGCACTGATAACAGGCAATAATATTTTGACCCGACCGAGACATCACCTCCTCTAAGAAGGATTGGGCTGTTTCAGATTCGAATTTTAAGACGGGTGCAGTCATTCTACCACTCCTTCGTCATCCCATTCACCATCCCCTCTTTACTCTAACAGGTTTTGAAGACACAGGTGAGAAAGAATGATGTCCTCTCACACGCCTTCTCCATAAGAGGGTCGTGGGTCAGTCTCCCCTAAAAGGGCAAGATTTTTTAGGTTTTGTCCGAATGGTGGGTGTATAGAGGAAAATCAGGTGAAATACTCCCCATTTGCAGCCCATATTTCTACCGGACATTCAATGCTTGTGAAATATTTATCATGTCACCCGGAATCAAACGTGTCAAGGAAAATAACACTTTCCTTTCCCTTGATAATTTATACAATAAGAAGTAAATTAAATATAATCATGTATAGATTGACTGAAAGGGAACCCCGGTTTTTACTCCAATCCGAGACCTTCCTACAAAGCTCAGAGGGCCATCAAAATGGCCAAAAATTGTTGCTGGAACTGTAAGTACTATATCGCAAAGGGAGACAACGATCCGCCCCTATTAAGGAGTGCGCTTTCCAATGTCTGTGTCTTCAGCGAAATAAAAGATGATAAGAGGCATTGGATGGAAAGGGCCAGCTCCACACCTCCTAATTTTGTCTGTCGTCATTACGATGAAAGGTTTTATTGAGAAGAAAGAAGAAGGTTTCGTGTTAGGTCGTGGGATTTAGACCCTTTGATGGGATCAAGGCCCGGTTTCTTCGATCCAGATTTTATGTTCGGGAAATTGTAATACTATATGTAATTAGAGTAAGTTCTCGGGGTTCGATGTTTTTGCCCCACCAATGGAATAATGGAATAATGGAATAGTGGAATGCTGCATTTAATCGGGATATTCTCAATCACTGAATTCTTTGTTAACGAGAATTCTCCCATAAAACCATTGCCACATTTTCTTTTACAAGCCGTAGGCTCCACAAACCGGCGGTCAGAACCCATTCTTCCATCATTCCAGTATTCCAATATTCCAATTGGGGCGTAGCCCCTAAGTTTCTCCTTTGGAGGCGGGCTTTAAAGAGAAGCTCAAAGAGATGCCGATCTACGAATTTGAATGCCTAGAGTGTGATGGACAATTTCAGAGCCTCATTATGAAGAGGGGGGAAATGGATGGCCTAACTTGTCCAGGGTGCGGGGGGCAAAATCTCAAACGACTGATTTCAAGGGTGGCATACCATGTGTCGGAGCAGGATCGGCTCAATACCTTTGATCCGACCACACCGAAGGGTGATTCTTTTTACGGGGACAGCCGCAATATCGGGCTGCAGGCCAAGAAGAGGGCCCAGCAAATGGGTGTTGATCTTGGAAAGGGTTTTGAGGATAAACTGGAGAAATTGAGGACCGACCCAGGGAGTGTGATCAAAGACAGCGATTAACCCATCATTCTTTAACTAGTGCCTGAACGAAAAATCGTGTTCAGGCAAAATCCGAATCTCGAAATTCGAAATTCGAAACAAATTCTAATATCAAATGACAGAATGACCAAAAATAACTCATTGAAAGCACGGCGTTTTTGTCATTGGAACATTTGTGCTTTGGTCATTGTTTCGGATTTCGTGCTTCGGATTTCGAGTTTCTGACAAAAAAAACCGGGATTTTCGTTCGGCCATTAACTATGAATAATGAACAGACTATAAACAGTGAGGGGGATGTGGTTCTGGTCCACCACGAAGAAAAACCGGCCCTGTATGCAAGGATCGAGGCGATAGGGCCTGATGTCAAAAAAGATTGGTTCCAATGCACGCTCCTGCTCCTAACCCTGCCGGCACAGACTGTGACGTGGATTTTACGTGAGGAGTACATCAATGGCGCGCCTTTTACCATGGGAGGGCAGGCCATGAGACTCGAGAAGGTCAAAGCGATCAAGCTTGAGAGGGACCTGGAAACAGAAGCCACGTCAACCGAAAAGAAGAGCAAGGGCAAATCAGGGAGGGTGATTCCTTTTAAAAAAAGTGAACGGTGAACGGTAAACTGTTTACGATGCACGGTTTACCGTTCACGATTCACCATTCACCACTAAAAGAAGAAAGGGTAGAGTTTGATATTACTGTTGCGGGTGGTTCTCTCCGTTGGGATGGCCTTCCTGCTTGCGCGTATTTTCTTCCAGGGGATGCCACTGTACAAGACACTCGGGCTTGCGGCGGTGATGTTTGCCTTGGCTTATCTGTTCGAATACACAAGGAGAAAGGATCGAGAGGAATAATATGGGATTAAAAAAATATGTGTTTCCATTTGAAGAAGGCGATGGCCAGGATAAAAAACTTCTGGGCGGTAAAGGGGCCAATCTGTGTGAAATGACCCAGATAGGTCTTCATGTCCCACCCGGCTTTGTCATTTCAACAGAAGCATGCCTAGCCTATCTGGATCAAAAGGAAAAAGGCCTTCAAAAGGGATTAATAGATGAGATCAAACGGGCCATGGCCGCACTGGAAAAACAGACCGGCAAAGGATTTGGAGATCCGGACAAACCTTTGCTCGTTTCAGTTCGGTCCGGTGCAGCCATGTCCATGCCGGGCATGATGGATACCATTTTAAACCTCGGGCTCAATGATGAAACAGCGGAAGGCCTCATTAAACAAACAGGCAATAAACGCTTTGTTTATGATGTCTATCGGCGTTTGATTCAGCTTTTCGGTGCCATAGGTCTTGACTTGGAGGATGAATCTTTTGACCAAATATTCAATAAGATAAAGAAGAAGTATAAAGCAAAGGATGATACTGAGCTGAATGAAAAGGCGCTCAAAGAAACCTGCGATGAATTCCGAAAATTGATCCAGGAAAAAACCGGGAAGCCTTTTCCCCAGGACCCCTATGAACAGCTCGAGATCGCCATTAAGGCCGTCTTTAAATCCTGGATGGGCAAGCGGGCCGTAGATTATCGAAGGGAATTTCATATCACGCCCGAGATGGCCCATGGTACCGCGATCAACATTTGTACCATGGTCTTCGGAAACATGGGGGAAGACAGCGCCACCGGTGTCGCGTTTACGAGAAATCCGGGAACCGGGGAAAATGTTCTGTTTGGGGAATATATGATCAATGCCCAGGGAGAAGATGTCGTGGC
>JAQYVK010000258.1 GCA_030145585.1 Desulfatiglandales bacterium
GCCACAGACCCGCCTTCGCGCTTCGGCTTCGTCGAGGCAAGCCCACGCCCGCCGACGCTTGCCCACCAGGGGTGGGCTGGCTAAGGCGGGACAGGCACGGACTGACACAGACATTTTGTCCGAGCGACGCGCTCGAACAAAAGCAGTCATCGCTTCGCGAGAAAAGAAGTAGGCAGACCGAGGGATAGAGAGGCTGCGTTAGGATGTTAAACATTCGAAAGAAAGCTATTGAAGGATTGGAAAAAGGCGACACTTTTTCCGTCTCACGCACGTTTACTGAACAGGACGTGATTCAATTCGCAGACATTTCCAGAGATTACAATCCTGTACATTGTGATGAGCGATTTGCAAAGGTAAAGAACTTTAACGGCCGGATTTGTCACGGTCTTCTCATTGCCAGTCAGGTCACTGAAATCGGGGGACAGATGGGATGGTTGGCTTCCGGAATGACGTTCAAATATAGGAAACCTGTCTATTTTGGTGACACCATAAGGTGTGATCTCACAGTAACAGAACTTGATGAGAAAGGTTTCATAAAAGGTGAGGCGGTGTTTAGGAACGAGCATGACATAACAGTCTTAGAAGCCGTGGTCACCGGCATCGTTGCGGGCGACCAAGAGAAGCAGGTCATGAAAGGCATGCTGGCTGAAGGGGACCCTACAAACAAGATCTCTCCATGAATTCTAAAGGCATCTTTAAGGATATAAGGGCACACAACGCCTCGCCCCAACAGACTGACCAAGGGGTCGAAAGGGTGAAACGGAGATGGCCTTTTGTAAGCAATTGCGCATCTACAAAAGGCCGGGAGAGGGCCTTTTGAAAAAAATTGCGCATCTACAAAAGGCCAAGTGAGAGCACATGGTGCAAAGGGCAGAGGCCAAGCGCACACAAACAAACTATCCCTGATAAACAGCTTCCTAAAGAACTTAAATATATGAAAACATTTAGAGCGGCAATTATTATCCAGATAATAATCTTCCTGATGAGCTTTACACAAGGGTGTAGCTATTACCAAGGTCCCCCTTCAGATCATTTTGATGGTTCCCGTTTCTTTAACAAAAAGTCTGATAACACATTTTTTGATCATATAAAATGGATGTGGGAAATGGAGACTGTAGAATGGCCGGAATGGATAGATGATCCTCCTCAACCTCCTCCAATAGACCGAGTAAAAGAAGGTGAATTGCGAATAACTTATGTGAATCATTCAACCGTCTTGATTCAAATGGATGGGATCAACATATTAACGGATCCTATTTGGTCGGAACGTGCGGGTCCTTATTCGTGGGCGGGTGCGAAAAGAGTCCGTGCACCAGGCGTAAAGATAGAAGATTTACCGAATATCGATATTATTCTTATAAGTCATGATCATTATGATCATTTGGATATCACCTCCCTACAACAGCTTAATGAAACCCATCAACCTATTATTTTAGCAGGATTGGGGGTAAAGAACCGGTTGGAATCTATAGGAGGAAAGAGTATTATTGAGCTAGACTGGTGGCAGGATTACATTTATACTGCGGGCAGAAGAATTACTTTTGTTCCTTCACGTCATAATTCCGGAAGAGGCATGTTTGATAAAAATAAAACGCTATGGGGAGGTTTTGTCATCGAAGGCCAGGCAGGAAATGTATTATTCATAGGGGATACTGCCTTTGGTGAGTTTTTGAAAGAGATAAAAAAGGAATTTAGCCATTTTCGGTTAGCCATTCTACCGATAGGAAGCTATGAAAAAAGATGGTTTATGAAGACTCAACACATGAATCCTGATGATGCAGTAAGGGCGCATAAAATGGTAGAGGTTGCGCAAAGCGTGGGGATTCATTTTGCGACTTTTGAAGAACACCCAGAACAAACTATTGATGCTCACGAAAAAGATCTAAAAGTTGCCCTGGAAAAGTATACCGTTCCAGAATCCGAATTTTGGATTTTGAAGTTCGGTGAAGGAAGAGAAGTTGCTAAATAAAGTTTCAGAGTAGGATCATGATTGGGCTATTGCGTGCCTACGAAGAAAGGTCGAAATTCACTCTCGCTCTTTTGCAAGGCATGGTCAATTTCCTTGATTAGCCTCTCATTGTCCTCAGGAAGTCTCCCTCCCAGGTTTATGTGGTTTGAATAGTGATCGCTCCTCAGTGTGGTAGGGCATGATATGTTTTCTATCAACTGTTTGGTTTCCCGAAGGACCTGATGGGGACCAAGGGGTTCAAACTTCCCCTTTCGGATCTGGTGAAGAAGGAGTGTGTTGACTTTAGGTATCAGTGTGCGAAGCCTGACGAAATCGGGCTCAATGGCGTTTAAGGCCTCGGCGGTGGCAAAGGCATGTTGTTCGGTGCGTTCAATCCCGCCCAGGCCCAATATCACATATTCGCTGAGTTCCAAGCCCGCCTCTTTGACCCAGCGGCCTGCCCTGATCTGTTCTGAGCTGGTTGTCCCTTTTTTAACCCTCCTCAGGACCTCATCATCCCCGCTTTCCAAACCTACATGGATGCGTGTCAGCCCCGATTCTCTGAGTGAGACTAATTCCTCAAGACCTTTTTCGGCAATATAGTGCGAAGAGCCGTAGACGGTTATCCTCTCGAGACGTGGGAACTTTTTCCTTGCCAAGCGGCATATCGCTGCCAAGGCCGTCGTGGGCATGGCTATGGTATTCCCGGCAGGGAAAAAAAGTGTCCTTACGTTAGCCCCATAGGTTCGACTTGCTTCTTCAATGTCTTCGGATATTTCTTCAACAGACCTGGCCCTGTACAGGGGACCCTTTTTATAAATCATGCAAAAAGAGCATTTGTTATGAGGGCACCCCACGGTCGCTTGAATCAGTAGGCTGTCCGCTTCACTGGGTGGACGATAAATTGGGCCTTCATAATGCATTGCTGAGCCTTACTTGAAGAAAAAACAAAACCAAAACTTAAGAAAACAGGAACCGTCCTGGAAACCACAAAAAGATAAATAAAAGATATCACGAAAGCACGAAAGAACGAAAGCACGAAATAGGGAAGGCAGACAAAGGCAAGTTGATATTCAGGGTTTTTTGATGTATAAAATAAGAATCGTTAGCGAGAACTCATTTTAAGATAAGAAAGATGGTGATCCATGCAAGGGCTATCTCTCGCAGTTTTACCGGATGTGCTGGCCATTTGCCGCGTCCCCGCGGATACGTCACTTGCTGATGTCCCAACGGGAGGTCTGTTCTGGTCGGTGACACGGACGCAAGATGAACTCT
>JAQYVK010000259.1 GCA_030145585.1 Desulfatiglandales bacterium
ACGGAGTTATTTTATACGATTCCACTTTAAGCGATGCTTTTGATCCCATGAAAAGGCGCACCATAGAATGGTGCGCCTTTTCAATTTTCTGAGAGGCTGAAGGGAAACATCCATCTGCTGCGTTACCTTCATCCCTCGTCATTGCGGAGTACTAGTACGTACACCTCATTCCTCGGGATTTCGTCCCGCAGCAGGGCCTGCGGGATGGACGTTTCCCTTCAGCCTCTTTGGAGAATTTTTTAAGCAGTTTTATAATAAAATGATTCCTAAACTAAAAGATATTCTCGACTTTCTGGAAGAAATAGCCCCTTCTCATACGGCTGAAGATTGGGATAATCCGGGGTTACAGGCTGGGGCCCATTCACAGGAGGTCAGCAAGGTGTTTTTCGCCCTCGACCCAACCCTCCGAGCAGTAAAGAACGCTGCCAAGGAGAAAGCACAGCTCGTGCTGACCCATCATCCCTTGATATTTCAACCTCTCTCATGCATCAACTGGGAAGTCTATCCCGGGAACGTTATTTTTGAGGCTTTCAAAAATGGCATCTCCATTGTCGCTGCTCATACCAATTTGGATGTGACACAGGGTGGGATCAATGATATGTTGGCTCAACTTTTTCATCTCAAAGATGCGGAAGTGCTTCAGACCATGGAAGGGGTTACGGATCCTGTCGTCGGCCTCGGACGAATCGGGAATGTAAAGGAGCCCATGAGCCTTTCAGCAATGATTGAACGGGTCCAAGCAGTCCTTGGGGCAAAGGGCATTAGGGTGGTCGGCTCAAAGAAGCTTAAAATCAAGCGTGTTGCCTTTGTCGGAGGGTCGGGGGGCAGTATGGTGCCGACAGCCTCTGAACGAGGCGCCGACCTGCTTATAACAGGAGATGTCGGCCATCATGATGCACTGGAGGCCCATGCCAGAGGACTAGCCGTCATCGATGCAGGACATTTCTATACGGAAAAAGCAGCGCTTGCCCTATTTGCAAGCCGCTTTAAAGGACTCTTAGAGGAACGTGGGTGGGAGGTCGATGTGGCCATCTATCAAGATGAAAAAAATCCTCTTCAATATATTTCGTAAACGTAACAAGAGTCATATTTCTCTCACAGAGCACTATGATAAAATCCTTCTCTGAGCACCCTGTGTACTCAAGCGAGTGGAAGGAGCGGGCGAGAGATATTAAAAGGAGAACCCGTAGATTAGCTGGTGATTTATCGTTTTATTTGAACCCATTAATAGATAAAAAGATTAAAGCCGATAAGAGGGAATTACACTAAAAAACAGCCAAAGAAAGGTAAGAGAATTGAAGGAAAAAATCAATGTATTGATACAACTTCAGGATTGTGACAATCGAATTCAGGCAATAACAAATAGAAAAAATAAAGCGCCCTTAACGGTTCAGAAACTTGAGGATGAACTGAAGGGTGCCGATCTGAAACTCCAGGAGGATAACAATCGCTCTGAAGCCCTCAAAAAAGATAGCCGCACACTTGAGCAGGAAATCCAGGAACTGGAGGGTAAAATTGATAAGAGCAATGAAAAACTCTCTCATATTAAATCAAACAAGGAATACACTGCGGCATTGAAAGAAATCGAAGATGTAAAAAAACTCATAAATCTCACTGAGGATAAGGCCATTCAGTTTATGGAAGAGATTGAGGCAGTGGAAAAGATATGCCTTGCAAACAATGAACATCAAAAAGAAATGAAAAAAGACTTTGAGCAAACGAGAGAAGAGGTTGAAATCGAGCTCGCAGCCCTGGACAAGGACCTTAAAAACATTGAAAATGAGCGCACTCAATTTAGCGAGGTTGTTGACCAGGATCTCTATAAGAAGTATCTTTTTCTTAAAGAACGGAAAGGGGGTCAGGCCATCAGCCCAGTGATCGGGGGCGTTTGCCGGACATGTAATATAGGTCTCCCGCCGCAAAAATATAATGAATTACAAAAAAGAGATACCCTATTGACTTGTCCCAATTGTCATCGCATGATTTATTGGGAGGAAGAACAAACCGAAGAAGAAGGCTGAAATTGCAAAGGGCAGAGCGCATAGCGCATAGCGAAATGACTGAAAAGCAAAGGGGAGATTGAATTTTAAAGGATTAATCACATGTTAGAGTAGGACGAATGACCGCTGCTTCGCTTTATAGCGGAGGAGAGGAAAGTCCGGGCTCCATAGGACAGGGTGCTGGGTAACGCCCAGTCCTGGCAACAGGCAGGAAAGTGCCACAGAAAGGAGACCGCCTGGTGGCATGGTCTTTACCATGCCGTTGGGTAAGGGTGAAAGGGTGAGGTAAGAGCTCACCAGTCCCGTCGGTGACGATGGGAGCTTGGTAAACCCCGCCCGGAGCAAGACCGAATAGGGGAACATTCGAGGGTGGTCCGCCCGAGTTCCCGGGTTGGTCGCTTGACCCCGACGGTAACGTCGGGGCTAGATGAATGGTCATTGTCCCAACGTCCTCTTTAGGGGGCCTCGGGAAACAGAACCCGGCTTATGGCCTGCTCTAACATTCATTTCCCTAAGTATTCCTATTCATAAATATGTTGACGTAATCTTAATGGAATAATTTACCACAGAGGCACCCGCCTCCGCAAAGGCTACGGCGCGGCAGGCGCGTTCACAGAGGGTTTTTCTTTTTTTGCCCATCGAGAGATCCGCCGTCGCATGCCCGTCGAAGACGGGCCGCTATGGCGGGACAGGCGACGATGGGCAAAAAGAATACTGCTCTGCGAGGTACTTTAGAGACAACAGGTAGACTTTGACTTAACAAATATCATCTCTGTGTCCTCCGTGTCTCTGTGGTGAGTAAAACCAAACGAAATTAGATGAACCCTATAACTTCCGAGCACCTTGATATCGAACCCATGCCCGACAAATTCCCTGATGACCTCTGCCTTATAGTTGGGGCGGGTCATTTCGGAAAAAGGGCTGCCCGAATCCTGAAAGAGACATCCGACTCACCCATATTGATTATTGATAAGGATAAGGACCGGATTGAATCCATCGAACCTCTCCACACAGAAAAAATTGTCTCGGACGGCGTCAATTTTTTAGTGAAAAATATCCAGTCTCTTAACCCCTCTAGTGTCATCGTTCCGGCCATCCCGGTCCACCTCGCTTCAGAGTGGTTGAAGATCTTTCTCGAGGAGCATGGATGGGAAATCCAGCCAATTAGGGTACCGGAAGAAATTATTCAGCTTTTACCCCACACATGGCAGGGAACTGGGGGGACTCTCCTGATCAGTTATACTGATTTTCTTTGTCCTGATGACTGTCCTGAGCCGTCTGATCACTGTCCTATGACAGGTGAGACGCGTTCCGAACCCCTTCACGAGCTGTTAAACCGTCTCAGTATCCCGCTCCACCAGATACACGTCATCAGGAGCCGGCAATTGGCTCCGGGTCTGGGAGGTTACAAGGCGGAAGATCTGACAAATTTATTCTCGAAAGTAAGTCAAGGAGAGGGAAAATGGTTGGTAGGAACTGCCTGTAAATGCCACGGAGCTCTTACGGGGGTGGAGGTGATTCGCAGAGCGCATGGCACCTGGGGTGCCGCTTGAGTCCCGCCCTTGGCGGGATTGAGGAGCGTTACACTTGAGGAGCACGTTGTTTGATGAGCGCTACGCTTGAGGCAAAAACGATTAATCACGAAAACACGAAATTTGAAGAGATTAAAGACAGCTTTCAGCTTTCTATAAAAGATTGATTTGGTGCTTGTTGGCGCGGGATTTGCATTATTCTAACAAGGGTGTGTATAGATTAACTGATCGAAATAACTTGTAGATTGAAGGTGGCCTGAGTGCTTAAAGGTCATAAAACTCATTAAAAGATTTCAGGAGAAGCCATGTTCGTCCTCTCTAATTTTCTTGTCGCCATAGCCAAAATATTGAATATAGCGTTGAGCCTCTATATGTGGATCGTCATTGGTAGGGCCATTATCTCATGGGTCAGCCCCGATCCCTATAATCCAATCGTCAAATTTCTCAATGCAGTAACGGAGCCGGTTCTCCGCCCTATCAGGAAGAAAATCCCAATCAACCTTGGGGGAATCGACTTTTCGCCTATTCTCGTTATTCTGGCCATTATTTTTCTTCAAAGCTTTTTGGTCAAAACTTTGATGCAACTAGCGGCGAGTATGGGATGACTGAACGGTGTAGGGTATATGGTATAGATAACTAAACGGCATACGGCGCAAGGTGTAAGGTGCAAGGTAAAAAAAACAACCTAATACACTACCAACCAAATACCTTAAACCATGAACCTTAGACCGGGAACCTTATACCGTAAACCGTATACAGTTCACCTTTTATTCATTTATCTATTCCTCAAGAGTTGCAAGCCACCGCTACAAAAATGATCCCCAGATCTAAAAAAATGTC
>JAQYVK010000260.1 GCA_030145585.1 Desulfatiglandales bacterium
GATCGTTATGGGAACCCATGGAAAGGGCACCTTGGCTCACACATTTTTGGGAAGCGTTGCCCAAAAGGTCTTGAGAAGGGTCCGAAAACCCGTCTTCATTATTCCCCTTCCCAAGAATGAAGAGGATTTCAAGGTCGATATCTAGTTTTTTTGTTGGGTTTCGCCCATCCTTCTAGAGTGGTTCCAATGCCCTTCTCTCGTAGGATGGGTTGAGGCTGCCGGTTGTTTTGAATAATTCTTACAACCGGCCCGAGACCCATCAATCGATGCAAGGGCTCAACCCAACCTACGGATAAGTCTTTGGCTGTAAAAACAAGAAGCCGTCTGCATTGCTTGTGTTTAGCGATAGATGTGGAACATAGAAAGACGCGAGAGATTCTACCAAAGGTTATTCATGAAGTCGGAAGTTAAGTTGAAAAAACCCCCCTGGCTCAAGAAGAAATTGCCTTCAGGTGAGACCTTTCAGAAAGTCCACAACCTTCTGAGGGAATGCCGACTTCACACTGTATGCCAGGAAGCCCATTGTCCAAACTTAGGAGAATGTTTCTCTCAGGGGACGGCTACTTTTCTAATTATGGGAGACCGTTGTACACGCAATTGCAGTTTTTGTGCAATCCGTGATGATTCCCCCCTCCCTCTGGATGAAGAGGAACCTGAGGAGATTTCTAGGGCTGTTGAAGAACTCGGACTCAAGTATGCAGTCATTACCTCTGTTAGCCGCGACGATCTGCCCGATGGCGGTGCCGACCACTTTAGCAAAACAATTCGAGCCATTCGAGTCAGATCACCGGGGACCTCTATTGAGGTCCTCATACCCGATTTTCAAGGTTCGGAAATGGCCCTCGGCAGGGTGGTCATGTCAGGTCCTGATGTAATCAACCACAACATTGAAACGGTGCCCCGACTCTATGCCGAAGTGAGGCCCCAGGCAGTCTATGAGCGTTCTTTGCATCTTCTCAAACGTGTCGGAAAGTTGGATAGCAGGATCCTGACCAAATCCGGACTCATGCTGGGGCTTGGGGAAAGCCATGAGGAAATTATCGGTGTCTTCGAAGATCTTCTCAAGGCGGGTTGTCAAATTCTTACCCTTGGACAGTATCTCTCTCCCTCATCCGACCACCATCCAGTGATCCGATATGTCGCCCCCAAGGAATTTTCCCGTTTGGAAAAAATCGCGTATGAGATGGGTTTCATCGCTGTTGCTTCCGGACCCTTTGTCAGGAGTTCCTACCATGCCGGTGAAATGTCCCTAAAAGCGCATAATAAATAAGACGACGGTTAGCAATTCAGTTACGTAAAGACATTCTTTGGTCCCCATTCCTTAGCCATGGTGAATAGTGGAGGTTTGACCCTCGTTTTTTCAGATCGATTTATATGGCTAACGTGAAGAATCTCTAAACACAGTTTAGGGATTGTTTTCAGCCCTCCTACGGAGGGCTACTACATAGGAACAAAATTATTCGCTTCAAAATATTCCTCTTTTAGCAAGTCCAATTGCAGCTTAAAGGCCCGGTAGTGATCCTGCTCCCAATCGGCTAATTCAATAAAAAATTGTTTTACCTCTTCTTCTTGTGCTTTGTCAGCACAAGATCGGTAAAACCTCATGGCATCCATTTCCAGTTTCATGCCTATGGACAGGGCGCTCACTTCGAAGTGACTCTCCTTGATCCTGTTCTTGATTGCATCGCTAAAAACGGGATGCTCGGCATGTTTGTGTTGCGGTTCTAATTTTTCCCCAAAATCGAACGCCCCCTTTTCCAGGACCGACTTGTATTGACGCCGCAGATAATTAAAGTGGGACTGCTCTTCATCGGCCATGCGTGAAAAGGTCTCTTTACCCATGGGGTCATCGGTGCTTTCAGCTGCATTTTTGTAAAATGCGTGCCCGGTCAGTTCTGCTTCCATCGCTGTTTTTAAGCCTTCCAAGATTTCCTCTGTATTCTTATCCATTCTTATCTCCTTTATTAACAAGTATCTTATGTCCAACTATTTGCACTAAACATCTGCCCTCTCAATTAATCAACTCTCCTTTCCCTACTTGAATCGCAACGATGGGGGAATCTTGAGTAGGGACCCTTGAGAGAGGCCTCCTTCTGTTTCGAAACCGTTATAGGTTGCCAGTGTTTTCCATTCTCCGGATGTTCCAAAATATTTTCTGGTGATACCGGACCAGGTCTCACCCCTAACGACTTTATGGATTCGGAGACGGGGTGGATCCAGTTGGGCGGCCTCTTTCTGGGAGATGAACCTTAGCCCATTCATGATGGATTCTATAGCGGGCTGAAGTGTTTTGAAATCTTCCTGTTTGCTAATGCCAAGCAAGGAATACCCATAGGAACCCTTTGTAAACGCAATCCCCTCAAGAAGGACGGGCCCGCTGCTCTGGTCATAAGCGCCATAAACCCCGCTCAATGCCCCATGTTTTAGGGCTCGTTTTTTTGATAACCCCTCGATTTTACGGGCCCCGAGCTGATTGATCTTTGATTCAAACTCCCTGAAATATTGTGCCGATGTCCTTCTCGATCTTAAGGCCTCGATGTCAAAGAAGGCATAAAACCCTTTCTTTTGCTGGATAAAAAGGGCTGTATTGGGTTTGCTGTGGATTTGAACATGCCAACTTTGGGGGATCTCCAAGCTGATTAGAAACGCCTTGTTATAATATCGATTCCCCCTAACGAGTTCATTTCCGTTCCATTCCCCTACGGCCAAACCATCCAACATGGCAATAAATTGGTTTCTCTTCACTGGACGATCAAGAGCCGACTGTTGTCCCGCGGGCAGGGCATCGATTTCTTTGTGAATGTTATCGAGTCTTTCTGAGGTGGGGGGGTGTGTTTGAAACCAGGCCTCCATGGTCGTCGGCGCCCTCGTTTCGAGTCGCTGCATTTGTTCTATCGAAGAAAGGGCAGCCGTTGGGTTATACCCGGCTCGAACCATATAGTTCAGTCCGAAGTGATCCGCTTCCCGTTCATCATCCCGGGAAAATTTATTGAAGGCAAGGGCGGCGCCCATATTGATGAGCTGGCCATAATCCTGAGCGGCCCCTCCAGTGCCTACTGTCAGTCCCATGAGTCCGAGATTCACAAGTTGAGCCTTCGACATTTGAGATGCAGAATGTCGCGCAGCCACATGGGCAATCTCGTGGCCCATGACAAAGGCCAGCTCATCCAGGGAATTCATTTTCTCTAACAATCCCCTGTTAACGTAGACGAACCCTCCTGGAACCGCAAACGCATTGAAATCCGGGGAGTCGATGACTTCCACACGATAGGTGAGTCTGGACCGGTCGCTTTTACGACCGAGAGTCTCTCCGGTTTCTTTGACCAAGGAACGCAATTGAGGCAATTCAAGATAAACACCCATCTCTTCACGGACTTGTTTATCTATCTTCCGGCCGATCTCAAACTCCTGCCCCTCGGAGACCATCATAAACTCATGTTGCCC
>JAQYVK010000261.1 GCA_030145585.1 Desulfatiglandales bacterium
AAACCGTGTGGCAGACACCCAATACTATTGTTAAGATGTTGAAAAGAAATGTGTCCGATTTTCCTAACAGAGAGGCCTTCGCTTCCGTTTCTTACAAAACCGGTGACTGGGTTCACCATAGCTGGAAAGAAATGGATGAAATCTCGGACCGGGTGGCGGCCGGGCTTTCAGGCCTGGGCGTAGAACAAGGCCAGAAAATTGCGTTCATGCTCACCAACAGCGCGGAATGCTACTACACCTACCTGGCCATCCACAAGCTCGGGGCCATATTTGTTCCGATTAATGTGCGTCTGGTTCCACGCGAGATTGAATATATTGTAGAAAACTCGGACGCGGACTACATAATCGGGGGCCAGGAATTCCTGCCCCAGGTGGACAACATTCGCGACCAATTGAAGGTTAGAACCTATGTTGGGATTGAAAAAGACGGTCAGAGCCTCCCGGACTGGGCCACTCCCTATTCCAAGCTGTACGAGACCTCGAGCCCGCTGCCAAAGGTTACTACCCGTCCGGACGATACGTCCGATATCCTCTATACTAGTGGAACGACGGGCCTTCCAAAGGGCGTGGTATTTACACAGGCGAGCAAGGTGGCTTGCGGCCGCCTGATCGGCTCATCCTTGGATCTTTCACGGCTGTATTATGGAGAACCCTCCATTCAAACCGCTTTCCCATTTTTCACCTCGAGCGGCTGCAGCTCAATTATAATGATGTGGCTCTATTACGGCCCGAGGGTCATCCTGGAAGAGGAATTCGATGTGGTCAAGACCCTCGAAACCATGGAAAGGGAGAAATCCACCATATACGGCGGAGCCCCGGCCATGTTTGTCTTCCTTTTAAATCATCCTCAGTTCAAAGACTTTGATACGTCGTCCATTCGCGGCCTTATTTTCGGCGCATCGGCCGTGCCCGAAGAGTTAATTCGACAACTGCAGGTCGCGTGGCCGAATGTAAACATATATAACGTCTACGCCATGACCGAAGGCGGCACCGGCGGCACTACCCTGGGCCCTGCCGATGCTTTGAACAAGATAGGATCTGTGGGGCATCCCTGGCCACCAGACCAGGAACTTCGTATCGTGGACGATCAGGATATTGATATGAGGCCCGGTGAAGTGGGTGAGATCATCATTCGGGGGCCGAACATCATGAAGGAATATTACAATAATCCGGAAGCAACCGCCAAAACACTCAAAAACGGCTGGCTTCACACCGGCGACATGGGCTACGTGGATAACGAGAGTTACCTCTACTTTACGGACCGTCTCAAAGACATGATCATTCGGGGGGGATTCAATATCTATTCCGTCGAGGTCGAGAACGTCTTGTACGAACACCCGGCAGTCAAGCAGTGCGCAGTGGTGGGAAAACCCCATGACAAACTGGGTGAAGATATCGTGGCTTTTGTGGTCCTGGTGGAAGGTAAAGACGTCACCGCCCAAGAGCTCAACGGATTCACTCATGACAAGTTGGCTGACTACAAGCGCCCCCGGGATATCCGCTTCATTGAAGAATTACCGATCAATCCCACGGGCAAGGTAGATAAGAAGATAATCCGGGCGAAATACCTCGAAGCATAGAATTGACATTCGCCCAGGCAGAATGAACGAGGCAGGAGATGTTGTAATCGGCTACAGCCGATGAAGAGTATTTCCCTCACATATAGGAGACATTACCATGAGAACCAGGGAACAGTATATTGAAGGACTGAAAAAATTAAAAAAGAATCTGTATTTCAGAGGTGAAAAAATCGGCCGCGACCACGAAGACCTGGAGCAATCCGTCAACGTGATTGCCCAGACGTTCGATGCGGCTCATGATCCTGAGACCAAAGATCTCTTCACCGCCACCTCGCATCTGACCGGTGAAACCATCAACCGGTTCTGCCATGTGCATCAAAGCACAGAGGACCTGCATAACAAACAGGACATGACCCGTGCCCTGTGTCGTAAGGCCGGCTATTGCGTGGGCCGGTGTATGGGAACGGATGCGCTCAACGCGATCAACGCCATATCCTATGAAGCAGACAAAGCGAACAAGGGCGAAACAGCCTATCACGAGAATTTTTTAAAATGGCTTGAAAACTTTCAGAAAAACGACCTGGTGGGTTCCTGTGCCCAGACGGACACCAAGGGCCTTCGCATGATGCGCCCTTCTGAGCAACCGGATCCGGATTCCTACCTCCATGTTGTGGAGAGAAAGAGCGACGGTATTATCGTTCGCGGATGCAAGGTCCATATTTCCTTTGCTGCGGTGGCCGATGAGATTTTGGTGTTGCCAACGAGGGCCATGACCCCGGATGACTCGGACTATGCTGTTGCCTTTGCCGTGCCTGCGGATCATGAAGGGGTCAAACACGTGGTCACTCCTCATAATATGCGGAAACGCGAGCATATTCCGAGAGGAGTTGATTTCGGCGCTGTTGACTCGTACGTTATCTTTGACGATGTATTTGTCCCCTGGGAGCGGGTCTTCCTGTGTGGTGAACACCTGCACGGCAGCCTGTGCGCCGGGTTGTTCGCACTGTTTCACCGGCACAGCTACTCAGGTTGTAAACCGGCCATTGGTGATATCATCCTGGGTATGGTTTCCCTGGCTGCGGAGATCAACGGCATCGACAAAGCGCCTCACATTCGAGAAAAAATGTCCGAAATCATCCAGATCGCCGAACTGGGGTATGCGGCCGGGTTTACTGCTTCGGAAATGGGCAAGCCCGAACTAAACATACCAGGGCTCGGCACAGTGCCTTTCGGACCCGGCGCTTACATCCCCAACGCGATCTATGCCAATGTAGGCCGGTGCCATACCGGCGAGTCAGTCTATCACGAACAGGAAATATTGTGTGATGTCGCTGGTGGTATTCCAGCGACCTTCCCCTTTGAAGGAGATCTCGTAAACGAGGATTTGAAACCGCTTTTGGAGAAATACATCAAGCGGAATCCCAACATACCTATTGAAGACCAGATCAAGTTCTGGATGCTTTTCGTTGACCTTAACGTATCCTCTCTTGGTGGCGCCCTCAACTACGCCGGTATGCACGGGGGTGGATCACCGATTATGGAACAGATCGCCATCACTTCCCAATACGACATCAAAGCCCGCGAAGACATGGTGAGGGCGCTTGCCGGGATGAGTGAGAAGGACAAGAAAAAGGACAAAAAATAGGGCAGTAATCCGTAGCCATGAATAAGCTCGCGAGCCCTGAATATAGAAAGTCATAACGGAGTGTAATATGGAAAAAAGCATTCATTCAATATTTTCCCTTGAAGGAAAAGTTGCACTGGTGACCGGTGCCAGCAAGGGGCTCGGAAAGGTGATTGCCCTGGCCTATGCCGAAGCCGGCGCCAAAGTGGTGGTTTCAGCCAGAAGTGAAGACCTCCTGGATGACGTGGTTAGTGAAATCAAGTCCAAAGGCGGCGAAGGGCTGGCGGTCAAGTGTGACGTCAGCAAGGATCAGGACCTTTTCGATCTTGTCAAAACGGCCATGGATCATTTCAACAGGATCGACATCCTGGTCAACAACGCCGGCATCAGCCCGTATGTCAAGTATGCGGTGGATGTCACCCGGGAAATGTGGGAGAAAATCTTCAATGTCAATATGATGGCCCCGTTCATCTTAACCCGGGAAGTCGGGAAAATCATGATCAAACAGAACTATGGCCGGATCATCAACATGGCCTCTGCCGGCGGCCTGGTGGGTATGGCCGGGCAGGTTGCTTACGCCTCTATGAAGGGCGCCCTCATTCAAATGACCCGGAGTCTAGCGATCGAATGGGCAAAGGACAACATTACCGTCAATGCCCTGGCCCCAAGCATACTGGCCACGGATCTTACTGCAGGGGTTATGAAGTCGGAACAATATTCGAAGGCCTTGCTTCAAAGGGTTCCCATGGGGACCTTTGGAAAAGCGGGAGATGTGGTGGGCGCGGCTCTCTTTTTTGCATCAGAAGGATCCGCTTATACAACAGGCATGGTTCTCCCGATAGATGGCGGGTTGCTGGCCTCCTGAAACATGGCAGTCTTCTCGTTCTTCAACCCTGTAGGCGTGGCACAGACCTAGAGATTGGGACGGGAATTTTATAATAACTCGTATCCTTCCGATGTTATCGGCACAGAAGATCGGGAGCAATCAATCAATATCTTTTAACAATGGAGGAGAGATTTATGAGAACGAAACATGTAGTAAAATTTGATGCCTGGCGAGGAAAGGTTGGGGTTTTAGCAGTCCTATTGTTTGCTATTTCCCTGACCGTGTTCACGTCGAGTCCTTCACACGCCCTGAATTTTGAACTTGGGGAGGGCGTGCAGCTCGATGTTGACACCACC
>JAQYVK010000262.1 GCA_030145585.1 Desulfatiglandales bacterium
TTCAGGTAACCCGCGCCAAGACCCTGACTAAATCTACCGATGACGGACCCGAAATATATGCGACCGTTTGCCTTCTTTTAAAAAAAACGGGTGTAGGCAAAAAACCGGTCCGGTTATTAGGCATTTCCCTTTCCCAACTCAGTCACGCAGGCTCTGAAGGGCAGCTTTCCCTTTTTTCCAGGGATGTGGCCGATCAAAAAAAGAAAGATTTAAACACCGCCCTAGATTCGTTATTCGACAAATTCGGTGAGAAAAGTGTTCGCCCCGGTACTTTAGTTAGGGGTGACTCCACAAAATAGATTGTGTCTCCTTTCATATGTCTTAGCATAATCCTTATCATCACCGCCCGCTTCGCTCGAGGCACAGAGTTCACAGAGGTTTTTTTCTTATTTCTTTTCGCTGAGACGCCGAAAAGAAATAAACCCAAGCCCTTCGGGCAGGGTAATGACTAAACTGATCTTTATTCACCCATTGAATGTTACCCCCTTATCGATCGTAAACAAAAGGGAGAACTATGATAAAAATTCTTAAACACAAGAGTAGTTCACGGACCTTTTATTTTTATTGTAACTCGTCATCAGTGAAATATAGGATAATAAAAAAAACACTCCATTTTGTTTACCCTTCGGGAAAGTCGAGGATAACCCAATTACGTAGTTGGCAAGGGCACGCAGTAGGCGGCTGCTGCGGAGCAGCAGCATACGGCATTCGCCCTTGGACGCCTTGGATCTGGGGCATCCTCGACTTTCGCTCAATTAGGGTTAAAGTCAATTATTAGACAGAATCCCGACGAACAAACTATAGGAAGCGAAGCTTCTGATGGTTTTTATTTACCGATTACTCATCGGTAAATAAAAAAATAGGAATTCTCTGCGTTCTCTGCCTGTCCCGCCATAGCTCCAGCGGAGCGACGGAGGATGTCTCGAACGATCACGAGCATAGTCGAGGGAGAGTGTGTGGTGGAAAATACAAAGAATAAGAGCTTTACATCATGACCAGAGGGAGGCCAAAAAGAAGCCCCTTCATCAGAAACTAAGGAAGGAACCGATGAAAGGGCCAAGGAAGGGATGAATCTCACTAATAGGGATTCTCCACTATGATATAATATAAGACTAAACTCAAAGCTGTAAATGGGGTGAAACGTGTATTTTTAATGCATACTTACCCTATTTCTTGGATTTGAAAGGCCATCCGTTTCAGGCGAAAACCTTTTCCAAGAAATTTCGGATTTCGTCTTCGATGCTGTCCTCTGTGATACCATTGATTTTTATGGGGTTGCTGTCATGGGCTATTGGATCGTAGTTTTTCCTGACGAGTTTTTTCACGTTTATGGCTCCACTCCCCGGTATGGGTGAAAATGATATGATGGATGCCTTATATTCATCATACTTTGGGGCATTCTTGTCAGGAATCACACCCAAGAGCACCTTTTCTTTTCGTTGTTCCCCTGTCTTTTCATCTCTAACTTCCGGGGCGCTGGATTCACAAGGATATTTACTTTCCAGCTGACCCTTGATCTTATCGACAACAGGAAGGACACAGGCCTTGAGACATTTATCGAATTTTTGAGTCATTTCCTGTTTTTTCTCTATTTCACCATTCAATTCCGACCGATACCTCTGTTCAACCTCCACTTCTTTCCGTTTATAGTTATCGAGCAAATCATTTAACCAATCCATATCTCTCCCCTTTCTTGTTGCGGTGAAAAGTTATTTCTTGGCTTCTTTTCTATCTTTTTATCGTTAAGGTTTTGTTTGTTAGTGATGGCAATAGGATACAATGGTCTGATAACAAGAAGTTACCGCCTTTGACACTAGGTTATTCTTGGCGATCTCTCCTGACAGGGCATTCATTAACCTACCAGGAGCGAAGTTTGCACATTTTGAGACATGCCTCCATATGGACCCCCATAATTTAGTCGGCTCTGCCTTCTCGTGTCATAGGAATAAACAGGGTGAGGACGCGGTGTCACGCAGCACCCCCATTAAACGGCAATTTAGGTTTTTCGTCAAGGAAAATCAGGTTCGATTAGAAAGGAGCTTGGATCTTCCACCTAGGAAAAAATGTCCAGAAGACTTCCAAGCATCTCATCTTCTGTAGAAATGACTTTGAGATTCGATTCAAAACCTCTTTGTATCAGAATGATTTTTACGAATTCGCTTCCGATATCCACGTTTGATTGTTCCAGTGCATTTGAGACAATGGAACCCATCCCATTCGTTCCCGCTGGGCCCATAACGGCATTGCCCGATGCCGCTGTCTCTGAGTACAGATTGTTTCCCACCCCCTTGAGCCCCTGGGGATTATTGAATTGTGCCATCGACATCTGATAAAGGCCTAACGTTTGGCCGTTGGAATAATTACCCGAAATCACACCATCTTTTGTTATGGCGATGGATTGAAGATCCCCTGCCCCATAACCATCAACTGAGGAATAAGCCGTATTTGACGGGGAAGCATATTGTGTCGATGAGGACGCCCCATTCACCCAGAGAGCACCGTTATGGGTCGAACCAACATCTAGCTGGATGGTCATCACAGTGGACCCACCCGCTCCACCTAAAAAGTCGGGCTGAACGGTAAAGTGGCCCCCAGTATGGTCAGTGGCAGGGTTTTGTGACGTCCAGTTGCCCCCACCATCATTATTCTCTTGAGTCACATTCGAGACAGCACCGTTAGCATCAAATTCCAGGGTACCCCGTGCCAACAGACCGAGGTCTCTGCCCATCGCGGCCGACCTTTGATCTTGTTGAGGCCGCGTTGTGACAATATATTCCCACTCAGAGCCCGCCCCGTTCTTGTCAAAATAGACCGTTATATCATGTGTGCCACCCACCGCATCGTACACCTTTGTTGTGGTCTGGGTGTCATATGCTCCATCAGGCATATAATCTCCGTTGGCGTTTCCTCCGTCCCATGCATTTGCGAGCCCATTGACACCAACCGAATGATCCGTCGCTCCAGCATTGAGATTCACAATGTTTGTTATTGTGGTTGTCCCTTGCGGAGATGAAGTAAATGAAGGGAGAACAATATCCTGAATAGAACCCTGAGGCTGACCTGTAATAGAATCAATGGCCCACCCTTGAGCCACATACCCCGAGGCATTCACCAATCTCCCGTTTTTGTCAAAATGAAACTGTCCGTCTCTTGTGAAATAGTCTTCCCCGTTTGCGGCACTGACCATAAAAAATCCATCTCCTCCAATGGCCATATCCGTGGGAGAGGAGGAGGGTTCAAACGACCCTTGTGAAAAATTCTCGGTGATATCCTTTATGGTCGTCCCTCGTCCTATTTGGGACTCCCCTGAAGCGGTGTATGTGCTTTCTGGTGGGATATCTTGTGAGCTTGCCTCGCTCATCTTGAATCCCGGGGTCTGTGCATTGGATACATTATTGGCAGAAACACCTAGTTTTCTCTGGTAGGCCTTTAAAGCCGATATAGCTGAATATACCCCATTTAACATAACCAATCTCCACGTAAAAAACCCACCTCCCTAAAGAGAGAATGGGCTTTATCCTGCAATTCATTGCCGGTTGGGCAACCCCGCTACCCATCATTGCCGGGCCGGAGGCTTTGCGTCCCACTCTCTCGAGAGGTTTGCCTTTTTCACAACCTTCTCTGTCCTGTCAACATTATCGGCAAGGAATCAAAAAGTCTTTAGGACAAAGTCCCTAAAATATCATAACCAATTGATTTATTAGGAAATTATTGGTTTGCCCTTTCAAGCAGGACGACGAAAAGTGTCCAGATACAAGGCGCGCGAAATCCCGAGGAATGAGGAGTACATAGAAGTACTTCGAGTGACGAGGGATGAACGCAACGCGGTAGATGGATGCTTTTCGTCGTCCTGCTATTCTATGCGGAAAAATCTCGGGTTGGAGAACGCAAAGATTAATCCGAATGCGACAAGCATCAGTCCACTCAGGAACAGGGCGTTAGGGGTCCCTATTTTTTCAGCGATGGCCCCGAAAGGTAAAACACTCAGGGGCATAGCGCCGAAACTCATCATACCGATACTCACAATCCGCCCTCTCATCTCATCGGTTGAGTAAATTTGCATGAGGGTCATGTGGAGAGACGTAAACGTCGCCATCATGAGGCCGATCAAAAAAAGAAATGGCAGAGCCGTGGCATAAGAGTCGGTCTTTGAGAAAAGGACAATGGCGATTCCCCAGAAAAAGCCGTTGACAAGAATCCAAGTGCCCCGTTTGCTGATACTTCGACGCGCAGCCAAGGCCAGAGACCCGACCAAAGATCCCATGCCCATAGTCAACATCAATAACCCCAGATCGTCGGATTGAACGTCCAACGCCTCTCTGGCCCAAGATGGCAACAGGAACATGAGGGTAAACCCAAAGAATACGGGCATGCATAATGTAATGCAGAGTCCACGGAGCGTTGGGTCACTAAAAGCATATTTCAATCCCGCAGAGATATCCTGAATCATGCTCTTGCGGGCGTTGTCTGCTGCTCTATTTGTTGTTCGTATCATACCCACTGAAAACATGGCGAACAAAGAAAAAGCCGAGATGAGATAGAATACGCCTGCCGTATTTATATAGACAATCAGAACGCCGGCCAACGCCGGCCCAACAGCGCGGGTCAGATTCATGCCGGAGTTGTTGAGAGAAATGGCGTTCATTACTTTTTCCTGGGGCAACATATCCGAAATAATGGCCTGTCGACTTGGGACATTGATCGCCATTATGGAACCATTGACCACCCCTATGACTATGAGGTGCCAGAAACGAACCAAACCTGTCAGATCCAGAGTGGCCAATAACAAGGTTATTAAAGCATTGGCCGCCTGAGTAGCCATAATGATGTACTTTTTTGAAAAACGATCGGCCAACGCACCCCCTAATAATGCCATAACGGTCATGGGTAATGAAAAGGCTATCATGACCATGGAAAGGGCCAGCGGAGAATCGTCAGATAATCGGAGGACCAGCCAGCTTCTTGCCATTATCTGCATGCCTATGGCCATAAAATTCGCAAAGGTGCCAAGCCAAAACCATCTAAAATCACGGATATGGAACGATTCGAACATATCGGCCTTCGTGAAAAAAGAGAGGCCCCTAAATCTATGCTTTGTGTTATTTGTCATGGCTCGTGTCCGGCCCTTTGATCCGTTTTCCATGGAAATTCGCCAATCCTGCCCTACCGTGATCCTGAACCCAATTGAAGGTTTTTAAACCACTTATAGTCAGGTCATCATTCTTAAATTGCCTCGTGAACACACAAAAAGACTATATTATCTATCATACCCCCCCAATTCTCTCAAGATGTTAACAAGTTGCAAACAACAGGTTTTCCCAATGCACCACCTTTTTATAGGGTCCAATATCTCTGGATCATCTCCGATTTAGTTGAAGGAAAACTGTGGAGTTCATATTCAAAGAGGTTTCTCAAATTAGAAGGATTCGGCCCGCCACCCCGCCACAAAACCGGCGGGTAAAAAAGACGGCGGGCAAGAGTCGAGGGGTCAAGGGGTCCAGTGAAAAACCATAGAAATACAGTCAGTTAAAAGATTTGAAGAGATTTTATAAACCCTGTTTGATATCTACAGGATAACCGGAAAATTCAGAGAACAAAATCAATATATTATAGTATTACGGTTAAGGATAAGGGATGTCTAAAGCAGTGATGAGATCGTTGCAAAACAGACACCTGAACCCTTGAATCCTTGGATCCTCGAATCCTCTTCTCCAACTAATTTGGAGAAGAACCTTATTTCTTAACTATCATTTTCTTCTTGACACACTCTATCATTTTTTTTGATTATTCTGTTTAGATGTGAGTTCAGTTCTCTTTCTCCTATTCGATCAATAACTTCACCCGATCCCAATCGGCATTAGGCACCCAGGCAAGTATAAAATCCTATTGGAGCGTAAACAAAATCGAGAAGGATTATAATAAAAGCAAATCAAACGCTTTTTACAATTTTCTATACCTAATTTATATCCACCGTAATGATGAGTTATCAAAGTTCTTTTTTTTCTCAATTTTCGTTTACGTGAAAAAGCCAGTAGGCTTTTTCTTTAGGAGAATCACGACCTATGGTCGGGATTCTCCACCTTTGAGGAAAGCGGCTGTTCTTAAGAACAGCAGGACACCCCAATCTCCGGCGCTTGTGAACAAGAGCATGCCAAAGCTCGCAGTAGATGGCTGCTGCGAAGCAGCAGCATACGGTATTCGCCCTTGGACGCCTTGGATCTGGGGCATCCTCAACTTTCGCTCCATTAGGGTAAAAGCATTATGTTTTGATCGTCATGGAGAATGGCATGAAAGGAGGCTCTACTAGGATGAAAGTGGAAGATATCATGAACCGGGATGTGGTGACTGTTGGGTTGGATGAGCGGTTAAAGACCGTCCAGGACATTTTTAATGAACAAAAATTTCACCATGTTCTCGTAGTGGAAGATACTAAACTGGTCGGGGTGGTGTCTGATCGGGATATTCTCAAACAGGTCAGCCCTTTCTTAGCCACGGCTGCGGAACGAACACAGGATCGCACCACCCTGGATAAGCGAATTCATCAAGTCATGACCCGTGAGCCGATCACCGCGG
>JAQYVK010000263.1 GCA_030145585.1 Desulfatiglandales bacterium
GGCCTGGCCTTAATGATATCCATCATCCTCTTTTCAGTAATAAATCATAAAATGATCGTATTCCCCGATAACCTGTGGGGAGTGGTCCAGTTTATCATCACTGAACTTATCATAGGCATGATCTTGGGTCTGATGGTTCAATTATTTTTTGAGGGGGTCAAGATGATGGGGCAGCTGGTCGGGTTTCAAACAGGGTTTGCAATAAGCAATATCTTGGATCCTCAAAGCGGTGTGCAGGTTTCGATTTTTTCAAATTTTGCTTACCTTGTGACCATGACCATTTTTCTGGTGTTAAATGGTCACCACATAGCCTTAAACGCCATAAAGGAGAGCTTCGAGATTATCAATGTGGGCTCTTTGAATTTAAACAGGCAGATATTTCAAAAAATACTGTTCCTGTCCGGAGATATGTTTGTCATTGCGTTAAAGATCGGGGCACCCGCGATTGCGGCGCTACTCTTTACGAAAGTAGCCTTTGCGCTGGTTACAAAGCTGATCCCACAAATGAATATTATGATTGTTGCGTTCCCTGTCCAGATCGTTATCGGCCTCATATTTTTCGGAATTACCCTAAATATCATATTGAGATTTGTTGAGAACTATGTAGGCGGTCTGGACGTGCTTTTGATCGATACGATGACAGGATTAAAAGGATAGTTGTCGTGGGGTCCAATAGGAATGAGAAGGTGTAAGTGATGCCGGACAAGAGTTTTGAAGACAAAACTGAAAAGGCAACGCCCAAGAAACGGGAAGAATCCAGGAAGAAGGGGGAGGTGGCCAAAAGCAGGGAACTGCCTTCAGTGGCGGTTCTGTTGGCCGGTATCATTACCCTGCTCCTCTTCGCATCTTATATGAACTCTCATATCCAAATCATTATGAAAGAGAATTTTGCCCTTATTCCCATGAAGGAAATAAGTTTGCAGGATTTTATGATATTCGCTCAAAAGATGATTACCCTGTTTTTACTCACCCTGGGTCCACTGTTTGCGGCTATTTTCATAACGGCGATTCTATCCAATATCGCGCAGGTAGGATTCATGTTGTCTGTTGAACCCATCAGGCCCAAATTGTCAAAAATAAATCCCATAAAGGGCTTCGGAAGGCTCGTTTCGAAACAAGCTTTTATGGAATTATTCAAGACATTGTTAAAGCTGGCCACAGTGGGTGGTGTTGCATATCTCATGGTTAAGGGTGAGATGAAGGATGTTTATAATTTGTGGGAAATGGACATCAATTCAATCGTAGCCTATACCCTCATGATGGTTTTTAAGATCTCTATGGGGTGTACTTTGTCCATGATTCTGCTAGTCGTCATCGACTACTCCTTCCAAAAATGGGATTTCGAGAAAAGGCTTAGAATGAGCAAGAAGGAAGTCAAGGATGAGATGAAAAAAATGGAGGGTGATCCCCTCATAAAATCAAGGATAAAAAGTATCCAGATGCAGATGGCCAGAAGGAGGATGATGCAGGAAGTCCCGGAAGCAGATGTGGTGATTACGAACCCCATCCATCTTGCTGTGGCCATCAAATATGATCCTTCCATGTCCGCACCAAAAATACTCGCAAAAGGGGCAAGGAAAATAGCGGAAAGGATCAAAAAACTGGCGACAAAACATAAGATCCCCATTGTGGAGAACAAAGAACTGGCTCAAAATCTCTACGCCTTGGTGGAGATAGGAGAGGAAGTCCCGCCTAACCTTTACCAGGCTGTGGCGGAGGTTTTGGCCTATATTTACAAACTGAAAAAAGGCAACACACGGGCTTTTGCCGGGTAGGATAGTGAATAGATAATCGCAAAGAGCAGCCGTCTTCGTCCAGAAGAAATCTGGACTTCGCCGAGCCAAGTAGCGCAGAGCGCATGGAGTCAAAAAGATAAGCTAAGAAGAAATGGTCATTAATGTCAAATGACAAAATCCAAATGTCAAATAAAATCCAAAATCCCAATGCCCTAAAAAAAAGAGGGGAAAAGTAATCACTGAACAGAAAGATAAACGAATGAACGATCACGAAAGCATGAAATAAGAAACACACAAAATAATTACTGGGTTCCAATTTAAATATATTCTACTTTCGTGTTTTCGTGATTATTGGTCTTGGGTTTGGACATTTGATATTTGACATTCATTTGGAATTTGGACTTTGACATTTGTCATTTGAGTTCATTTTATGCAAATATTTTGATCCTTTTCGAGGCATGATTCAAACAACCATTTTTAAGGGTGGGAGTTGATTCATAGGTTAAATGGAATGGCAGACACATTAAGCACAAAATCAAGTCCAGGTGCTGTTAGCGAAATGATGACAGTTGTCGGGGTTATCACGGTCCTTGTGGTGATGATTATCCCGCTGCCGGCTTTTTTACTTGATTTCCTTCTCGCTCTGAATATCACCCTCTCTATTACGATACTTCTCATCGCCATGTATACCGTAAAGTCCCTGGATTTTTCAATTTTCCCATCCTTACTCCTTGTGACAACCCTCTTCAGGCTTTCTCTAAATGTGGCATCGACTCGGTTGATTTTGTTACACGGCAACGAGGGAACCTCCGCCGCTGGAAAGGTCATCATGTCCTTTGGTAATTTTGTGGTCGGGGGGAATTATGTGGTGGGGATGATTGTCTTCATTATCCTGGTCATCGTCAATTTTGTAGTTATAACCAAAGGTGCTACCAGAATCGCCGAGGTCGCTGCGAGGTTTACCCTCGATGCCATGCCGGGAAAACAGATGAGTATTGACGCTGATCTCAATGCAGGCTTGATCGATGAGGGAGAGGCGAAACAGCGCAGAAACCAGATCCGTAGAGAAGCAGAATTCAATGGCGCCATGGATGGGGCGGCAAAATTCGTGAGGGGAGATGCCATTGCGGGTATCATCATTACGATCATCAATATTATCGGTGGATTCATTATAGGTGTGATTCAGAACAACATGTCTGCCGCAGAGGCCGCTCAGAATTATACCCTTTTGACCATTGGTGACGGTCTGGTTTCTCAGATTCCTGCCCTCACCATATCGACCGCTGCGGGAATTATTGTGAGCAGAGCCGCATCTGAGGATACTATGGGGAGAGAGTTCGCCTCGCAATTTTTTGAGTATCCAAAGGCAATCTATCTTGCGGCACTGACCATTTTCTTGTTCGGGCTCATCCCCGGTTTGCCACATATTCCATTTATTGGACTTTCCATGATGATTGGGGGAAGCGTCTATTTGATGAGAAGAAAGAAGGAGGCGGTAAGACAAAAAGAAATTGAGGAAGAGAAGAAGGAAAAGGTGGAAATAGGACCTGAACCCGTGGAACACCTCTTAATGGTGGATCCCCTTGAACTAGAGGTGGGATATGGTCTCATTCCTCTTGTGGATCGAGAACAGGGGGGTGAGTTTCTGGATAGGGTCCGTTCAATCAGGCGACAGTTTGCCCTCGAAATGGGACTGGTCGTTCCCCCCATCCACATTAGGGACAATCTCCAACTCAATTCATCCGAATACCATATTTTACTAAAAGGGATAAAAATTGCCTCTGCTGAATTAATGGTGAATCATTACCTGGCCATGGATTCAGGAGATGCCACCAAAAAGCTTGAAGGGATAGAAACAAAAGAGCCCGCATTCAACTTGCCCGCTTTCTGGATACCGGAAGCGAAGAAGGAGGAGGCTAAATTTTCGGGTTACACGGTTGTTGATAATGTCACTATCATGGCCACCCATCTGACTGAAATCCTACGAAAACATGGTCAGGAATTGTTGGGACGACAGGACGTCCAAACCCTGATGGACAATTTGAGCAAGTCGTATCCCAAGGCGGTTGAGGAGTTGGTTCCGAATCTCCTCACTTTGGGGGGCGTACAAAAGGTCTTGCAAAATCTTTTGCAGGAGCAGATCTCCATCAGGGATATGTTGACGATCGTAGAAACCCTTGCCGATTATGCTGCCTTAACGAAGGATCCCGACCTTCTGACTGAATACGTCAGGCACAAGCTCTCTAGGAGCATTATCAGCCCATACGTAGGGGATGATGGTGTGTTGAGAATGATAACCCTCGCTCAGGATGTGGAGGATGTCCTCCTCAAGGGTGTTCAAAAAACCGAACAGGGTTCATATCTTTCCATCGACCCGAAGTTCGCAGAACCGATTATTTCTTCCATTAAGCAAGAGACTGAAAAGGCCATGGCAAAAAATATACAACCTGTTCTAATAACGTCACCTACGGTTAGGAGACATGTTAAAAAGATGCTTGAGCATTTCGTCCCCTCACTGATTGTGTTGTCCCAGAGTGAGTTGTTGAGTGATATGAAAATTAAGTCTATCGGAGAGGTAAGCCTAAACTATGCAAATTAAGAAATACCGGGCCAATACGATTAAAGAGGCGACTGCTATGGTTAAGGATATCCTAGGCCCGGAAGCTATGATCATTTCAACCAAAAAACTAAATGGAAAGGGTAAAGAAAAGCTGTTTGAGGTCTCTGCTGTGACGACTGATAATGAAACAATGGATATGGGGGAGACTCATTATGGTGAATTAAGATCAGAGCTAATGAGTATTAAAGAGATGATTTATCTCTTGAATCATTCGGGCAGCATCATAGAAAATTTTGTGACCAAACCCTCCATCATCAACCTCTATGCAAAATTGATCAGGAGCGGGGTGCATGATCAATATGCAAGGATGTTTTTTGAGAAGGCGGGAGCTCTCAACGAGACTCATTCTCGTGAGACCAATGGTATTAAAACGAAAATTATTCGCGAGATCATGCAGGTGATTGATGTGAAGGATCCTTTTGAGGCGGAGAATGGGAAACAAGTCTTGTCGGCCTTCATCGGAACAACCGGTGTAGGAAAGACCACGACAATTGCGAAACTGGCCGCTCATCTAATGCTCAAGGCCAGGAAAAAGGTGGGCCTCATCTCCATTGACAGTTATCGAATAGGGGCGATCGAACAACTTAAGACCTATGCGAATATCTTAGGTATCCCCTGTTTCCCTGCATTTAACAAGAGAGACTTGATTTTTGCGCTTAAAAAAATGGAAGCAAGGGATGTCATCTTAATAGATACGGCTGGGCAGAGCCAGTATGATCGGGACCGAATAGGAGAACTAAAGAGGATGATCTCGGATGAGTTGGAAATCAGCTCCCATTTACTTTTGAGTGTCTCAACATCAGAGTCGGAGATGAACAGGGCGGCTACTAATTTTGGTTCTTTAAGGTGTCAAAGCTACATATTTACCAAAGTAGACGAGTCGGAAAAGTGTGGATCATTAATAAACCAGATCATGAAACATCGTCTCCCAATTTCCTATTTTACTACAGGACAGAATGTCCCGGAGGATATTGAGAAGGCCAATAAAGAAAAGGTATTTAATTTGATTCTGAACAAAACTTAACGTCACGGTTCTTTGCGAGGATGGCCCGCGCTGAAGCGTGGGAAGGCTTCCCAAGATGCAACATTAAAGGTTTCTAATGGATAATAAAGATATTGATCAGGCAACAGGTTTACGTAAGATGATAAAGGGAGAATCAGGGAAAATCCATAAACTCAGGGAGAACAACGGGGACAGACCCAAGGTAATTACCATAACCAGCGGGAAAGGGGGTGTGGGTAAAACCAACGTTGTTGTCAATCTGGCCGTGACCTGTCAGAGAATGGGTAGAAGGGTTTTAATCTTTGATGCTGATCTCGGCTTGGCAAACATCGATATTATCTTTGGGCTTAATCCAAAACACAATATCGAAGAGATTATAAAGGGTGAAAAAGAATTATCCGAAATCATATTGAAAGGGCCGGAAGGGGTGTCGATCATCCCAGCCGGTTCGGGCGTGGAGGACCTCACGCAACTATCTGAAGGTCAGAAGATGCATCTCCTAAATGAATTTGATGGCCTTAACAACATGTTTGATCTCCTCCTGGTTGATACAGCAGCAGGGATATCTTCGAACGTGATGTACTTTAATCTCGCTGCAGAGGAAAGAATCGTAGTCGTAACACCGGAACCCACATCTATCACAGATGCCTACGCCCTTATCAAGGTCATGTTTCATCAGCACGGGATAAAGAATTTTTACCTTTTGTTGAATATGGTCCAAGACGAAAAGGCGGCAAAATCCGTTTACAGGCACCTAAGCACTGTAGTGGCACAATTCATGGCAGGCATCTCTTTGGACTATGTTGGATATATTCCAACGGATACTTTTTTGCGAGAGTCGGTAATTCGAAGGGAACCGGTGGTATGTTGTTATCCCGAAGCATCTTCGAGTCAGGGCTTCAAAGACCTGGCCACGTTGCTATTGAATCAGACGGCGAGGAGCCCGATAGACGGCAATATTAAGTTTTTTTGGAAGAGACTTATGGCCCAGGAATCGGATGAGGATAATGCGGGCAAAGATTAAAAAGTATCAACAGAATTCTCTGGGTGAGAAAGGAAATCTCCATGCAAAGCATAGGGAAGAACTTGTGCTCAAGTATGCGCCTCTTGTAAAATATATTTCTGAAAGAATTGCGATCAGACTACCGATCAATATTACCAAGGAAGAGCTTAACAGCGCCGGTATTTTGGGATTGTTCGATGCCCTCGATAAATTTGATTCCGGGATGGGGATAAAATTCGAAACCTATGCCGAACACCGGATACGTGGGGCCATCCTCGATGAACTGAGAAAGATGGATTGGCTCCCCAGATCCATCCGAGAAGATATTCGAAGGATTGAAAATGCAATCATAGCCGCTCGAACCAAGCTTGGGAGAGAGCCGGAGGATTTCGAGGTCGCCCAAGAGATGGGCGTTGAAATGGACGCCTACCACAAAATAATCAGTAGGGCACAGGGCGTGAGCCTATTAAGCCTCGATGATCCTTTGCCTAACGGATCGATGCCGGTCTTTGCGAAGCAAGTTTCGGACACCCCATCTCCTTTAGACGACCTGACGAAAAAAGAAATGAAGGAGATCATATCGGAAGCCATAGCCTGTCTTCCTAAAAAGGAACAATTGGTCTTATCCCTATACTACCATGATGAATTGACCCTAAAGGAGATCGCAAAAGTATTGGACTTAACAGAATCTAGAATATCCCAAATCCATTCGAAGGCCATAATATCCTTGAGGACAAAGCTTAGGGGATCAGATCTTAACATGTAACAAAATGAGATTTCGAGAGCAGGTGGTATGAGGGTGCCCTCGTGAGTGAGAGCAGACCTCATGAAAGCTTACAATGGATTCTGCAGATAAATTTGAAAAAGGTGAAAAACTTTCCGGAAATGAGACGGAAGAACAAGGGGGCGAGAAAGTTAACTCCGATTCCAAAATCGACATATTCGCCGGGGATGAGTTTGAGAGATCCGGACAAGAGGGGCCCGAGCCGGTTTCAGCCCCTGAACCCTCCTCGGGGGATGAGAGTATAGCCTCAGGTTCCCAAGTCAGCATAGTCACCGAGGATGTGTTTGAGGGCTCAGGCAAACAGGAGACCGAGCCGGTTTCAGCCCCTGAATCGTCCTCGGGGGGGGAGAATTTAGCCTCAGGTTCTCATGTCAACGTAGTCATCGGGGATGAGTTTGAGGGCTCAGGTAAACAGGAGACCAAGCCTGAGTTAAATAGGGGAAATCCTCCGGGTAGGCGGCGAAATTATGGGGCGAAAAGTAAATTTTTACTGGTGATTGCCATTGGGGTCTCCCTTTTTTTAGGGATAGGATATATTTATGTAAAACCTGATAATTTAAAATTAAATAATAAAAAATTAGATATAGTACCTGAAAGAAAGGTTTTTCCTATTCCAAAGGGAGAATCAGTAATTTTTGATCCATTTATCGTTCCGTTTAAGAATAATACAAGATTTACCTATATATCCTTAAGTATTGTCATAAGCTTACCGAATAATGAGGTAAGGAATGAAATGACCCGGAAGAGGGATCGTATCAGGGGAATCCTTTACGATATGTTGTTAGAGGAGGTAAACCGGGAGAATAAGATTCCCCCCATAGATCACCTTAAAAAGTCAATCATCAGGACAGTCAACAGGGTATTATCTGTCGGTGTGGTTAAGGAGGTCTTTGTCACCCAATTCCTGGCGGTCTGAATAGGGGAAGGATCATGGCAGCAACGACCAACATGAATATTATCCTGGGCCAAGGAAATGCCGTTAAAGAGGTCCATAATGCCAGAAAACAGAATTTGGAATTAAATCAACAGCTTGTAGCCCAAGAGACCGATGGGAAAAAGAAGGAGGATAAGGTAAAAGTTCAGAAGTTTGAGGGTACGGACAAAGTTGCGATACAGGAGGATGAGGAAAAGAGGGACAAAAAGGACGCAAAAAACAAACGCAAAAGAGCAGCCAAAAGAAAAACAAAAGGAAAATCCGCCACACAGGAAGGACATCGCATAGATATTCGAGTTTAACTTATCGGTGTCCAGAGTAAATAGGAAGCACTAATAATAACTGAGAAGGTATATTGTTGATAGCCATAATCAGAGTGGAATACTGGAATGGTGGGAATCCTCTTTTTTCCATTATTCCAGTATTCCATCATTCCAAAGTTCCTTTTAACAGGCAACTGGCTTCCGACCGCTTCAAGGACATCTTAGGGACATTCAGGATCTATTTTGGAGAAGAACGAGTTTGATTATGTCATTGATGGAACTAAAGTTTTTAACATTCACCCAATTAGGCATCGACCTCATTATTGTTATAGTTTTCATCTTTTTAATTAAAAGATTTAAGCACTTCAATAAAGGTCCTTCTTTTGACAGCCCCACAAAAGTATTTGAGTCTTTACTCATAGACGCTGAAAAAATGGCTGGGCAATTCAAGGGGCAG
>JAQYVK010000264.1 GCA_030145585.1 Desulfatiglandales bacterium
ACGATATGATCGCTGGTTCGGAGCGAGGTTGGCTGCTGCGATCAAGGAAACTTTAGGGAAACTTTTAGGCGTAGAGCACACCTTTGCTAAAATTTTGGGACTGATTATTGCTGCGGCCCTCGCCTTTCTCATCTTTGGACAATGGAACTACAGGGTGGAGGCGACCTTTATTCTGAGGACAGATGACCTCGCCTTCCTTCCCTCCCCCTTTGACGGGTATATCGAGGAGGTTCACGTCAAGGTAGGGGATTATGTGGATCTGAAGGCCCCGCTTCTCTCACTGGATACCCGTGAGCTCCTCCTTGAGGAGTCAACGGCCATTGCAAACCAGAACCGTTATGCGAGGGAAGCGGAGAAGGCACGCGCACAGAACGCCCTGGCGGATATGAAAATCGCGCGGGCCCTGGAAGCACAGGCAAAGGCCCAACTCAAACTGGTCCGATACCATATCGAGCGTGCTCAGGTGACGTCTCCATTCTCCGGTATCGTGGTGGAAGGGGATTTGGAGGAGATGTTGGGCGCCCCTGTCAAGAAAGGGGATGTCCTTTTCAAGGTCGCCCGGCTTGAGAAGGTGTATTTGGAACTAAAAGTGGATGAGCGGGACATCCATGAAGTCGCTGCGGATGCAACCGGAGAGATCGCCTTCGTGAGCCGCCCGGATCTCAAGTTCCCCATCAAGTTGGAGCGAATCGAACCGGTGGCCGTCGCCGAGGAGGAGGGAAACATCTTCTTTGTGCGGGCCCTTTTTTCTGAAGACCCTGTCCAATGGTGGAGACCGGGTATGAGCGGGGTGGCCAAGATCAACGTGGGAAAGCGGAATATCCTCTGGATACTGACCCATCGGACCATCGATTTTTTCCGCATCCTTCTCTGGTGGTAATGAGACAGGATCAACAAGATTGACAGGAAGTTTTTATTTCCGCTTCGTACCTTAGTCCTCCCATTCATAAATACGGTAACGTATCCTTAATGGGATATTTCACCACGGAGGCACCCGCCTCCGCAAAGGCTACGGCGCGGCAGGCGCGGTCACAGAGGGTTTTTCTTTTTTGTCCATCGGCCTCCGGCTCGGAGAGGAGACCCCGCATCGGAGTGCGGGGCAGGCTTAATGGGCAAAAAGAACACTGCCATGTGAGGGTGGAATAAGGGAAACATATAGTCACGTGCTTAAAAATGGTTCATTCATTGCCCGATAGGGCTGATGGTTTTCGTTTGCCGTCGCTGGCCCGCCTCCCCAGAGGGGCTTGTAAAGACGGGCTGGTGTCCCGGCAAACGAAAAAATAATGTCATCTCCCTCCGGGGCGTAGGCCCTACGGGCCGGAGGCTGTGTTCTCTGCGTCTCTGTGGTGAGTAAAAATTTTTGCCTATTCATAGCCAACGGTTCCGGCGTATTCGAGTTAGTTTTTGATGGATAGTAATGATCAGGGCAAGATTGATATCATGTTTATCCTGTTATCCTGTCTAATATTTCTATTATGATGGTCTATTAAGATGCCCAAGCCCGGTAAGACATTCAGTGAATCCTGGCACCGTGTTGCCCGCCTCAAAGTGGCCCTTCGCCCAACCGTGGTGGTGAGGCGTCAGTTTTTTCGGGGCGAGAAGTGGTACGTCCTCCATGACCCCTTTAATAATCAGTTTTTTCGACTCCGCCCGGAGGCCTATGAATTCATCATCCGTCTGAGACCCGACCGGACGGTGGAGGCGGTGTGGGAGAAATGTCTGGATCGATACCCCGATGAAGCCCCGGGGCAGGAGGATGTGATTCAACTGCTCACACAGCTCCACTTTGCCAATCTTCTCTACTCCGAGATGCCCGCTGACAGCGCAAAGGTCTTTGAGCGCTATAAGAAACGCCGTCAGCGGGAGATCCGCTCCAAGCTCCTCAGCATCATGTTCGTGCGCATTCCGCTTTTTGATCCCGAGAACATATTGAGACGGCTCATGCCGGTGCTCAAATATCTGGTCACCCCGGTCGGGGCGATTTTGTGGTTGATGGTTGTGGTCGCGGCCGGAAAGCTGGTGGTGGATCGTTTTGATGCGGCGACCGACCAGGCCCAGGGAATTCTTGCACCCGATAATCTCTTCCTCCTCTATGTGGGTCTCGTGGTGATCAAAAGCCTTCATGAATTCGGGCATGCCATTGTGTGCAGGCGTTACGGGGGCGAGGTGCACACCATGGGGGTGATGCTGCTCGTCTTCACGCCGCTCCCCTATTTGGACGTCACCTCG
The DNA here is from genome assembly GCA_030145585.1 of Desulfatiglandales bacterium. GTDB lineage: Bacteria > Desulfobacterota > DSM-4660 > Desulfatiglandales > HGW-15 > JAQYVK01. Next base: position 2,230 of record JAQYVK010000264.1, read on the forward strand.
AGCTGGTCGTTTCGAAGCCGATGGCAGCGAGCCCTGGTGGGGGCGGCCGGCATGATTACGGAGATCTTTATTGCGGCCGTTGCGGCCGTCATATGGGCCAACACCGGCCCAGGGACCCTGCATAACCTGGCCTACAACATGATGTTCATCGCCTCGGTCTCCACCGTGTTGTTCAACGCGAACCCTCTCCTGCGCTTCGACGGGTACTACATCCTGTCGGATCTGCTAGACATCCCCAACCTTCACACCCGGTCACGCAAGCACCTGCGGCACCTCGCTGAACGGTACCTCTTCGGGTACAAAGATTCTTTCAGCCCCACAGAAGGCATGAAAGAAGCATTCTGGTTGACCATATTCGGTGTCCTGAGCGGCATCTACCGCGTGGTGGTCTTTACCGGGATCATCCTTTTTGTGGCGGACAAATTTCTTTTCGCGGGAGTCTTGATGGCCCTCATTTGTGTGATCTCCTGGGTAGTGGTCCCTCTCTCCAAGTTGGTCCTCTACCTGGCATCGAGCCCGCGCCTGGCGAGAACAAGGCTTCGGGCCGTCACCATTAGTGTGGGGGCGTTTGTCCTGTTGGTTGCGTCTCTTGCCGTCATACCCTTCCCCAACAGGTTCCGGGCCCCTGGTGTGATGGAGGCGGTTCAATATGTCCGGATGGTCAACGACGCACCGGGATACGTGGAGGCCGTGCTGGTCGCTTCCGGAAGGACCGTTCGTTCAGGCACCCCCCTCATGAAGCTTAGAGACCGGGAGTTGGACATTGAAATCGAGGCCACCCTGGCCCAACGCGACGAAACCCTCGCCCTGGAGCGTCGCGCCCTGGGCAGGGAGAAGGCCGATCTTGCACCGATCCGCAAACGCCTCGAGACCATCGAGGCCAAGCTCGAGGACCTGAAAGCGCAACGGGCCGACCTGACGGTCAGGGCAAGACAGTCAGGGGCGTGGGTGGCGCCCAGGGTAAAGGAGATGGTGGGGGCCTGGATACCGAGGGGGGCGGCTATCGGGGAGATTGTGGACCACGATTCATTTCGTTTCTCCGCCGTGGTCTCCCAGGACGAGGCGGCAGATCTTTTTGCGGGCAAGATAAGAAAAGCCGAGGTACGCCTCTACGGTCAGGGCGGAACAAACCTAAGTGTGAAGACATTCAAGATTATCCCCTTTCAACATGAGACATTACCCTCAGCCGCACTCGGATGGTTCGGTGGTGGGGCGGTCCCGGTCTCGGTCAATGATGAAACAGGGCTTCAGGCCGCAGAGCCCTTCTTTCAAATCTATGCCACGATCCGGGCCGCTCCCGGGGTGGCGCTTCTCCACGGAAGATCGGGCAAGCTTCGTTTCACGCTGAACCCCCGACCCCTGCTCTTTCAGTGGGGCCACAGTTTGAGACAACTCCTTCAGAAGAGGTATCAGATTTGATTCTACCCACCCAGGACTACCGGCGGACCCACTTCGTGATTCCGGACAAGCTGCATCGCGGTCTGGACGGGGCCGTGCATGGGTTGGTCGGGTTGTATAGTCGCCGCCCCCGCATCGGTCGGTCCCTTAAAAATGAGAGTGAAAAGATTAGCGAGGCGGCCGGGGAACTTCGTCATCTCTCCGATCGCAGGCTGCGCGATCGCATCGATGAGATGAGAATCCGGTTCCGTCGCCAGGAATATGGGTGTGATACCCTTCTTCCGGATGCCCTGGCCATTATGGTTGAAGTGGCGGACAGGACGTTAGGACTTCGGCCCTTTCCGGTTCAGGTCATGGGGGCCATGGCCCTTTACAGAGGGACCCTTGCAGAGATGGCAACCGGAGAAGGCAAAAGCCTGACCGCCTGTCTCCCTGCCGCCCTCGCTGCATGGACCGGGAGGCCCTGTCACTTTGTGACCGTCAATGATTACCTGGCAAACCGGGACGCTGTGGAAATGCGCCCGTTCTACGCCTTCTGCGGGGTGTCGGTGGGGTGTGTCCAGGGGGCGATGGCCCCCGAAGAGCGTCGTGAAAACTATGAAAGAGGCGTTGTCTACACGACCCTCAAGGAACTGGTGGCCGATTTCCTTCGAGACCGGCTAATCATCGGCGGCCTTCACAACGCATCCAGACGTCTGCTTAGAGAAATGCTCCAGCCGGGACGGCGGGGCAGAGAAGGGGTGGTTTTGAGGGGCCTCGATACGGCCATCGTGGATGAAGCGGACAGCGTGCTGATCGATGAGGCGGTGACGCCCTTGATCATCTCCCGGGCGCAGGAGAACAAGCCCCTGGTGGAGGCATGCCAGACCGCCCACGAGATCGCCGGTAACCTTGTTTTGGACGAAGATTATAAAAAAAACATCAGGTACCGTGAGGTCCATCTGACCAAGGATGGCCTGATGAAGGTAGAGGAACAGGCCCGATTGCTGCCGGGAATCTGGCGAGGGACCGCCCGAAGGGTAGAGCTGGTCCAGCAGGCCCTAACGGCCAGGGAATTCTACAAACGGGACAAACAATATGTGATCCAGGATGGAAAGGTGGCTATTGTGGACGAGTTCACGGGTCGGCTCATGCCCAACCGAACCTGGAGACACGGGTTGCACCAGTCTGTGGAGGCCAAAGAGGGTCTCGAAGTAAACGACCCGAGCGAGACCCTCGCCCGGCTCAGTTTCCAACGGTTCTTTCGGTTTTTCAGGCGACTGAGCGGCATGACCGGGACGGCCAAAGAGGCGGCCGGGGAACTCTGGTACATTTACAAATTGCCGGTCCTGGCCATACCGACTAACAGGCCCTGTATTAGGAAAATGTTCCCGGACACGGTCTTTGCCACCGGAGAAGAGAAATGGGAAGCCGTTGTGCAGGAGATCGAGAAGTGGCACAACACCGGTCGTCCCGTGCTGGTGGGGACCAGGAGCGTCAGGGCGAGCGAAAAGCTAGCGGAGATGTTGGCAGCCAGAGATCATCCCTTCAATCTGCTCAACGCGGTCCGGCACAAGGAGGAGGCTCAGATTGTGGCGGCGGCGGGGGAGCAGAACAGAATCACCCTTGCCACGAACATGGCCGGCCGGGGGACAGACATCAAATTGGGTCGCGGGGTGGCCGAATTGGGGGGGCTCCATGTCATGGCCACGGAGCGACACGAGTCCGTGCGCATCGACCGGCAGCTCTTCGGACGGTGTGCCCGTCAGGGAGATCCTGGCAGCGCTCAAGCTTTCATGAGTTTGGAAGACGAGCTGGTTCAGCGGTTTGTCCCGGCATCCATGAGAAATCGTCTGACCTCCGCCCTCAAAAGGAAAACCCCTGGAGCGGGTCGATTGTCCCAAGCCGGCCTCTCCCACGCCCAACGTGCTGCTAAGCGTCTCGCCTATAGGCAGCGTCGAAATGTGCTTCAAATGGACACCTGGCTGGAGGAGGCCCTCGCTTTTACCGGCACGGGATCGGCGATTTAATGCCGGAATTTTTAAGCTGAAGATACTCTATTTCCCGCCCCAAGGTCATGGGCTGACCCATGGTAATAACATGGTGCTTTACAACAACTATTTTTAATCACTGGAAGTGATTTACACTACCTTAAACTACTTGAAAACATTTATAAATTGTCAGGAATAGCCCCTGTTTTTTTTCTTGACAAACAGTCAAAGAATTGACGATTATAGGTGACAGCTCATAGAAATATTGATCATCTCCAATATAGTTGGTTGATATATGAAGCCATAAGGGCTCAAGTAGTTATGGAATCAGGTGAAATCACTGTCCAAAGGGCTCAAGGATTCAAGGATTCGAGGGGTCAAGTGTATGGATAGGGTTCTCGATAGAATTTTGAGAGCGAAATGTAGATACACTCTTCCCTGAAGGTGTGAGTTCCAGTTGAAATTCCATTTTCGAGCGAAGAAAGGACAAACTTCAAGCGTTTGGGAACTGCTTAAAGCACTGATGAAATCATCAGAAAACAACCGCTTGAATCCTTGAACCCTCGAATCCTGGACTCCTTTCTCCCAACTAATTGGGAGAAGAACCAAATATATATTCTTCCATTCTATACATTTTCAGTTCCGATCCCCTTTCCTGGGACCAGGGGGGCCCTGGGGTGATAAGGGGTTAAGAAACACTCAAGCCATTTTTTTTGATCGTTCAGGAAACACGAAAGGGCAAACCCGCCTAAAGGCGGTGACGCAAAGCCACGGGTCTGAATCCCGATTCAAGGGGAT